>NZ_JNXR01000031.1:0-87103 GCF_000725475.1 Streptomyces durhamensis | reverse complement strand
GATCTGGGGGCGGGCGGCGCCGGCGAGAGGGGCGGCTATGGCTGCGGTGAGAAGGGTGGCCAGGAGGGGGCGGTGCCACTTCTTCGGGGGGCGGGGGGGCTTGGGCGTGGGCTCGTGCGGATTCGGGTGCGGGTGCGGGGTCGAGTGCGGGTGCGGGGTGAGGTGCGGGTGCGACGTGAGGTACGGGTGCGGGTGCGCCATCGGGTGCGGGTTGGTGGGTGGGCACCCGGCCTCCGGCCGGGTTTGGGTGCCCACTCGCACCACCTGTGCCGCTTTCGTCGTCAGGTGCGGGTGACCCTCGTGGGGCGCACCCGCCGTCGGCGACTGCCCGTCCGTGGCGCTGGAAGGCGGGGCCGACAGAGGATCCCTGTCCGGGGAAGGGGAAGGTGCGGCCGGGGATGGCTGGGTCGTGCGGTCGGCGTGCCCCATGGTCGGGTTCCTTTCAGGTCGCCCGGCCATCGGGCTTCTCTGAGAAGGAAGTTAGGGATCGGGGGCCGTCGTCGGCGTCCCGCCAGGGAGCTGTCCTGCGGGGTAGCTCTCAGGTACTACGGGTATCACCGGGGCCGAAGTCGACCGGTCACCAGGCCAGTTGGGCGATCTCCTCCGCCACCACCGCGCACGCGTCCGCCGCCGGGTCGATCAGCGGGAAGTGCCCCACGTCCTCCAGCAGCGTCAGACCCACGACCTCCCCGGCCTTCGCCGCCGCGTCCGCGTAGGACTCGGCCACCGCCTGCGGCACCACCAGATCCGTACGCCCCTGGACGAGGGTCGTCGCGATGCCCGTCGGCAGCAGCAGGACGGGGTCGGCGTAGGGGCGGCGCTCGGCGAACGCCTCCTGGCCACCGAGGAGTTGCAGACTCGCGTTGCCGCACACGTCCAGCTTCTCCGCGGCCTCGAAGTCCGCGATCGGGGCGAGGGCGACGACCCCGCGCAGCGGTGTCGGCCGGCCGGTGCGCCAGGGGGCGTCCGCGGGCAGGACGTGGCGGGCCGCGGCCCACAGGGCGAGGTGGCCGCCGGCCGAGTGGCCCGTCAGCACCATGCGGCGCGGGTCGGCCTGCGGGAGTGCCTCGCGGACCAGGGCGGGCAGCGCGTCCAGGGCGGCGGCTACGTCGTCGAAGGTGTCGGGCCAGCGGCCGGCCGGAGGGGTGGCGTCCCCCGGGTGACCGCCCGTGTTCTGCCCGGGGATCAGGGGGTCGCCGCCGCGCCGGTACTCGACGTTGGCCACCGCGAAACCCCTGCGGGCCAGGTAGTCCGCGAACGGGGTGATGTGCCGGCGGTCGTAGCGGGCGCGCCAGGCGCCCCCGTGCAGGACCACCACCACCGGGGCCGGCGTGTCCGAGGCGGTCCGGGGGGCGTAGAAGTCGATCACCTGGTCGGGGTGACTGCCGTACGCGGACGTGGCGTCAGGGTCCACCGGGGGGTGCGAGAAGGCCGACTCCTCCTCGGCGGCGTCCCGTGCTGCTGCGGCGTCGTCCGGCATGCTTCAACCTCTCAGCGATGCAACGTTTCTGGCGGACCCAGTAAGACGGACCAGGTGGAGACAATCGGCCGTTGGCGGGAAGGTATCAGGCCGATGACGTGCGCGGACACGGGGTTGTGGCCCAGCGGCCGGCACCGCGCGGGAACCGTCCGCCGGAGCCGCGCGGGACACCCGGACCGGCGCTCGGCGCCCTGCGGGCAACACATCGGGTACGGCGGAGAGGGCCGACGCGGCGGGTACGGCAGCAGGGCCCCCACCTCGGGTACGGCGGTCCGGGTGGCGGCGTGCGTCGAGGAGTGGCGTGCGGCGGCGTGAGCCGGGGCGGGCGGTGCTTTCCGTCGCCCGTCGTCGGTGGTGGGGTCTGTGGTGGCGGGCTCTTCGGTGACGCACCGCTGCCGCAGGTCCTTCGCTGCCGGGCTCTCGGCTGCCGGATCCTCCGCCGCCGGGGTCGGCGTGCCGGAGGCGGCTTTGCCGGGGTGCCGGTGGGTGTCCCCGGGTGCCGGGTGGACCCACCACCGCAGAACCACCACCGCAGAACCACCACCGCAGACCCCGCTGCGAAAGACCCGCGGCAGTGGGCCGGCCGCGGGCACGGGGCGGCCGAGGCCACCACGCGCCCCGCGCCCGTCACCGGCCCACGCCGGCTACGCCCCGTCCAGCACCTCCCCCAGCACCCGTGCCGCCCGCTCCACATCCGCGAAGCCCACGTACAGCGGGGTGAAGCCGAAGCGCAGGACGTCGGGGGCCCGGAAGTCGCCGACCACCCCCCGCTCGATCAGCCGCTTCATGGCATCGCCCGCGTCCGCGCACCGCAGCGCCACCTGGCTGCCGCGCTCCTCGTGAGCGACCGGCGTCAGGGACTCGACGCGCCCCTCGGGCACATACGCCGCGACGCACTCCAGGAAGAAGTCGGTCAGCGCCAGCGACTTGGCGCGCACCGCGTCGACCGACACCCCGTCCCAGACCTCCAGCGCCGCCTCCAGCGCCAGCGTCGACAGGATGTCCGGCGTGCCCACGCGCCCTCGCAGCGCGCCGGGCGCCGGGGCGTACTCCGGCCGCATCCCGAAGGGTTCGGCGTGCGAGTTCCAGCCGGGCAGCGGGGAGTCGAAGCGGGGCTGCAGCTCCTTGCGCACGTACAGGTAGGCCGGTGCACCCGGGCCGCCGTTCAGGTACTTGTAGGTGCAGCCGACCGCCAGGTCGACACCGTGCGCGTCCAGGCCCACCGGCAGGGCGCCCGCGCTGTGGCACAGGTCCCAGACCGCGAGGGCGCCCACGGAGTGGACGGCCGCCGTCAGCGACGGCAGGTCGTGGAGGCGGCCGGTGCGGTAGTCGACGTGGTTGAGCAGGACCGCCGCCGTACGGTCGCCCAGCGCCCCGGGCACCTCGGACGGCGTCACGGCACGCAGGGTGCGGCCGGTCAGGCGGGCCGCCGACTCGGCGATGTATCCGTCCGTGGGGAACGTGGTGGCGTCCACCAGGATCTCGGTGCGGTCGTCGTCCGCCATGCGGACCGCCGCGACCAGTGCCTTGAAGACGTTGACGCTGGTGGAGTCGCCCACGACGATCTGTCCGGGCGCCGCGCCGACCAGCGGGGCGATCCGGTCGCCGATCCGCTCCGGCGCCGTCCACCAGCCGCTCTCCTCCCAGGACCGGATGCGCAGCTCGCCCCACTGGCGGCGGACCACGTCGGACACCCGGTCGGGGACATGTGCGGGGAGCGCGCCGAGCGAGTTCCCGTCCAGGTAGACCGCGTCATCGAGGACGAAGCGGTCCCTGAGCGGCGCCAGCTCGTCCGCCGCGTCCAGCTTCTCCGCGCGCAGGGGCAGTTCAGACATGGGACCTCGCCGTCCACAGCTCCGGGAACACGTTCTTGCGGGCCCGCTTCTCCAGCCAGGCCACGCCGGCCGAGCCGCCCGTGCCCGACTTGGCGCCCATCGCGCGGCGGGTGGCGACCAGGTGGTCGTTGCGCCAGCGCCAGATCAGTTCGCCGACGTCGGTCAACGCCTCGCCGAGGCGGGCGAGTTCATCGCTCTCGTCGCCCGCGTAGACGGCGGTCCAGGCCGCCTCCACGGCGTCCGCGGGTTCGTAGCGCAGGGTGACGTCCCGGCGCAGGACCGAGGCCGGGATCGGGTGGCCGCGGCGGGCGAGGAGGCGTACGACCTCGTCGTACAGGCTCGGCTCGTGCAGGGCCTTCTCCAGCTCCGCGTGGACGCGGGGGGCGCCGCGGTGCGGGACCAGCATGGACGCGGACTTCTCGCCCAGCAGGAACTCCATGCGGCGGTACATCGCCGACTGGAAGCCGGAGCCCTCGCCGAGGGCGGAGCGGTACGAGTTGAACTGTGCCGGGGTGAGCTGTCCGAGCGGCTTCCAGGAGGCGTTCAGGGCCTCCAGCTCCCGTACGGAACGCTTCAGGGCGGCGATCGCGGTCGGTACGTCGTCCGAGCGCAGGGCGTTCGCCGCGGTCTCCCACTCGTGCACGATGACCGTGAACCACAGCTCCATGACCTGGGTCGTCACAAGGAAGACCATCTCTCCGGGGTCGTCGGAGAGGGTGTGCTGGAGGTGGGTGAGCACGTCCGCCCTGACGTAGTCCTCGTACGGCGTCGTACCCGCGAAGTCGAGGTTCGGGTCGAGGGTGCCGTCGGGGTTCTGTTCGAGATGCGGGGTCTCGGGCTCAGCGGCCTCGTGGGGGTGAGCCTGTTGGGACATCGCTGTCTCCTGTTGTTACTCCGGGTAGCGGTCCGCCCCTGCCGATTCCGGCACGGGGGCCCCGGTCCCCACCCGGAATCCTCCGCAATCACCTCGGATACGGCAAGGCCCGTCTGCTGCCAGACGGGCCACACCGGTGACTCCCGTAGGGGCCGGGGGCGGTCAGCCCAGGGTCTGGGCCGCCGTCGGGGAGGAGTCCTTCAGGAACTGCGCGCAGCGCTCGTACTCCGCCTGCTCACCGATCGCCTGCGCGGCGCGGGCGAGGGCGTGCAGGGCGCGCAGGAAGCCACGGTTCGGCTCGTGCTCCCAGGGGACCGGGCCGTGACCCTTCCAGCCGCTGCGGCGCAGGGCGTCCAGGCCGCGGTGGTAGCCCGTACGGGCGTAGGCGTACGACTCCACGACCGCGCCGCGCTCGAACGCCTCGTCGGCCAGCTGGGCCCAGGCGAGGGAGGAGGTGGGGTACTTCGCGGCGACGTCCGCGGGGGCGGTGCCGTTCGCGAGGAGTTCGCGGGGCTCCGGGTCGTCGGGGAGGTGGGTCGGGGGCGGGCCGCCCAGGAGGTTCTCGTGAATCGTCATGGGTTCAGTTTCTCGCACAGGTGCATGTGCGGGCTCGTCCTGCCGGGTGCTCGGTGCTGCGGGACCGCTCCGAGGCGGACGGCCCCGCGACGCCGCCACGAGCCGGACGAGAGGCGGGCACGATCTGGAAGGGATGCGGGCACGATCCGGAGGAGACGTTGCACGGTCCGGAAGAGACGCGGCCACGGTCCGGAAGAGATGCGGCCACGGTCCGGAAGAGACGCCGGCACGAGCCGGAAGACAGGCTCTAGCGGACCCGCCGTTCCCCCTCCAGCGGCGGGCTCGTCACGTTGCCGTGGGTCCGGCACTCGGGGCGGCGGCAGCCCGGGGCCGGGCGGCGGACCAGGGCGAACGCCACGACCGAGCCCAGCAGCAGCGTCCCCGCCAGGATCGGCATCGCCCGGTCGAACGCCGTGTCGAAGGCCGTGGGCGACCGGTACGCCTCCGGCCCCATCCCCGCCAGCAGCGGGAGCGCGGCGACCGCGAGCAGGCCCGCCGCCCGGGCCGCCGCGTTGTTGATGCCGCTGGCCAGGCCGGCCCGGGCGGTGTCCACCGAGGCGAGCACCGTGGCGGTCAGCGGGGCGACGAGGGTGACCATGCCGGCGCCCATCACCAGCAACGCGGGCAGGACGTCCGTCAGGTAGTCCGCGTCCGGCCCCACCCGCAGCATCAGCAGCATCGCCGCCGCGCACAGCAGGGGGCCGACGGTCAGCGGCAGGCGTGGGCCCGTGCGGTCGGCGAGGGCGCCGGAGCGGGCGGAGAACAGCAGCATCAGGGCCGTGGTCGGCAGCAGCGCCGTACCGGCGGCCAGCGGCGAGTAGCCCGCCACCACCTGCAGCTGCAGCGCGGTGAGGAAGAAGAAGCCGCCGAACGCGGCGTACACGCACAGGGTGACCAGGTTGACCGCGGTGAACTGGCGCGAGGCGAAGATGTCCGGCGGGAGCATCGGGTCCGGGCGGTGCCGCTCCACGTACACGAAGGCCACGGCCGCGGCCACGCCCGCCACCGCCGTCAGGGTCACCCCCAGGGAGCCCGACCGCGCCTCGATCAGCGCGTAGGTCAGCAGGGCCAGCGACAGGGCGCCCAGCGTCGCGCCGAGGACGTCGAAGCGCCCCGTGTGCTTCCCGGCGGACGACTCCGGCACGTGCCGCACCGCCACGGGCACGCACAGCAGCGCCAGCGGGACGTTCAGCAGGAACACCCAGCGCCAGCCGGGTCCGGCCACCAGCCAGCCGCCGAGGAAGGGGCCGACCGCCGCGCCGATCCCGCCGAAGCCGGACCACAGGCCGACGGCCCGGCTGCGATCGTCGGGGTGGAAGGACGCCTGGATGAGGGCGAGGGAGCCGGGGGTGAGGAGCGCGCCGCCGATGCCCTGCAGCGCCCGCGCGGCGATGAGGATCCCCGGATTCGGCGCCATGCCGCACAGCAGGGAGGCCGCCGCGAACCACACCACGCCCAGCAGGAAGATCTTCCGCCGGCCGTAGCGGTCGCCGAGCGAGCCGCCGAGCAGGATCAGACCGGCCAGCGTGACCATGTACGCGTTGACCGTCCACTGCAGCGCGGCGAGGTTCGCGCCCAGGTCCCGCCCGATGCGCGGGAGCGCCACGTTGACGACGGTCGAGTCCAGCATGGCCATGCTGGAGCCGAGGATCGTGGTGAACAGGATCCACTTGCCCTGGGGGGAGGCCAACCGGACGTCGGGCACGCACCCAGGTATACAGCGGGCCCGGCGGCATGCACAGCCACCGGGCCCACCACGGAGTAAGCCGCGCGCGAGCGGCCCTACCGCTTACTTGATCTTGTTGCCCGCCGAACGCAGGTTCTGCGTGGCCTCGACGACGCGCGCGGCCATCGAGCCCTCGGCCAGCTTGCCCCAGGTGCGCGGGTCGTAGGCCTTCTTGTTGCCGACCTCGCCGTCGACCTTCAGGACGCCGTCGTAGTTCTGGAACATGTGGGCGGCGACCGGACGGGTGAAGGCGTACTGGGTGTCCGTGTCGAGGTTCATCTTCACGACGCCGTTCTCCAGCGCGGTCAGGATCTCCTGCTCGGTGGAGCCGGAGCCGCCGTGGAACACGAAGTCGAAGGGGGACGCCTTGCCGAACTTGGCGGCGACGCCGTCGTTCAGCTCCTTCAGCAGGTCGGGGCGGAGCACGACGTTGCCCGGCTTGTACACGCCGTGGACGTTGCCGAAGGAGGCGGCCAGCAGGTAGCGGCCCTTCTCGCCCAGGCCGAGGGCCTCGGCGGTGCGGATCGCGTCCTCGACCGTGGTGTAGAGGGAGTCGTTGATCTCGTGCGAGACGCCGTCCTCCTCGCCGCCGGTGGGGGTGATCTCCACCTCCAGGATGATCTTGGCGGCGCGGGTGCGCTCCAGCAGCTCCTGGGCGATGGCCAGGTTGTCGGCGAGGGTCTCGGCGGAGCCGTCCCACATGTGCGACTGGAACAGCGGGTTCCTGCCGGCCTTCACGCGCTCCTCGGAGACCGCGATCAGCGGACGGACGTACCCGTCGAGCTTGTCCTTCGGGCAGTGGTCGGTGTGCAGCGCGATGTTGACGGGGTACTTCTCGGCGAGGATGTGCGCGTACTCGGCGAGGGCGACCGCGCCGGTCACCATGTCCTTGCTGTACTGGCCGCCGAGGAACTCGGCACCGCCGGTCGAGATCTGGACGATGCCGTCGCTCTCCGCCTCCGCGAAGCCACGCAGCGCCGCGTTCAGGGTCTGGCTCGAGGTGACGTTGATGGCCGGGTAGGCGAACTTGCCTGCCTTCGCCCGGTCGAGCATCTCGTTGTAGACCTCGGGGGTTGCGATGGGCATCTGTCCGCTCCTTGGTGTTGCGGGTTGGCTTGGTGCGTTACGGCCCTGACCTAGACCTGGGGGGCGACGTCATCGTCGCCCACATCTTTCCAGACATGGACCGCAGGTCCATGCGTCGGTCAAGTCCAGGTCAATCCGCGTCGTCAGTCCAGACCCAGTTCATCCTTCGAGAAGGCGAAACGGTACGGAACGCCCGCGCCGGCCTCGATCTTCTCCGCGGCGCCGGTGGCCCGGTCCACGATGGTCGCGACGGCGACGACCTCGGCGCCGGCCTCGCGCACGGCCTCCACCGCGGTGAGCGGCGAGCCGCCGGTGGTGGAGGTGTCCTCGACGACGAGCACCCGCCGGCCCGCGATCTCCGGGCCCTCCACACGCCGCTGCAGGCCGTGCGCCTTCGCGGCCTTCCGTACGACGAAGGCGTCGAGCTTCTTCCCGCGCGCGGCGGCGGCGTGCAGCATGGCGGCGGCTACCGGGTCGGCGCCCATGGTCAGACCGCCGACCGCGTCGAACTCCAGATCCGCGGTCAGGTCCAGGAGCACCTGGCCGACCAGCGGGGCGGCCTCGCCGTCGAGGGTGATGCGGCGCAGGTCGACGTAGTAGTCGGCTTCCAGACCCGAGGAGAGGGTCACCTTGCCGTGCACCACGGCCTTGTCCTTGATCTGCTGCAGCAGCGCGCCGCGAACGTCCGTCATGCCGACCAGCTTAAGGGCGCCGCCAGCTCCAGGTCGTCGTCGCCTCCAGCGGCTCCAGGGGGGTGACCAGGCGCGGGAGGGTGTTGAGCCCGTTCGGCGGGCCGGTCTGCGGTTCCACGCACACGGCCTCGGCCTGCTCGTCGTAGACGACCACCCACTCCTCGCGGCTGGCCACCTTCAGCTCCAGCTGCCCCGGCCAGGTGAGGGTGACGTCGACACCGCCGGGCATGCCGAAGCAGTCGTCCCAGGGGCCCGGCTCGGGGTCGATGCGGTTGCCGGTGGGCAGGTGGTCGTCCCCGCGCTCCTCCTGCCAGGCGGGCGTGAAGTCGAGCTCCGCGTCCTGGCCGCCGAGGTTCCGGTTGAACCACGGGTGCCAGCCGATCTGCGCCGGGAAGGAGTCGTCCCGCGCCTCGACGGACATCGTCAGCGTCAGGCTGTCCTCGGTGAGCGTGACGACCTGGGTGACGCGGCCGCGGTGCGGCCAGGGGTCGACCAGGTCGTACGTGATCACCGCCTCGCTCTTGGAGGCGCGCGCGGTGCGCCAGGCGCCGTCGCGGGCGGTGCCGTGGATGGCGTGGGGCGGGGAGTTGAGCGGCAGCTCACGGACGGTGCCGCCGTCCAGGAAGCGGCCGTCCCGGGTGCGGCCGCACCAGGGCACCATCGGGAAGCAGCCGTAGCGGGGCCCCTGCCTGAGCAGTTCGAGGGAGCCGACCCTGAGGCTGCTGATCCGGCCGCCGCCTGCCGGGCTGACGCATGCTTCCGCTTCGCCGGCGGTCAGCGTGATGTCTTCGTTACTCACGGGAAGAGGCTACTGGGGCTGGCGGGGGGCGGGCGCGCTCGTGGGCGGCGCAGGCCGGCGGGGGGGTGATCGCGCGGTTCCCCGCGGACCGGCCAGGGTGATCGCGCGGGTTCCAGCAAACCGGCCGGAGCGATCACACGGTCCCCCGCAAACCGGCCGGAGCGATCACACGGTCCCCCGCGGACCGGCCGGAGCGATCACACGGCCCCCCGTGCCCCTGTCAGGGCGCCCGCAACGGTTCAGCGGCGGCGGCGGAGGGCCCGGGTCACCACGATCGCCGAGGCCAGGGCCACCGCTGCCGCCGGGGCCGCCCAGCGCAGCGCCGAGGTCGCCGACACCGTCTGGGGCGCCGGGACGGGGGCGTAGCGCCCGCGCGGCGGCGCGTGGTCGACCTCCTCCGCGCTGCGGCCGATCATCGTGCGGCGGGCGTGCGCGGCCTCGGCGGGGGGCTCGCCGGTGTCGGCGAAGTCATCGGCGAGGCGCTCGGCCGCGGGGTCCAGGGAGGGCGGGGGGACCTCGGTGCCGAAGACGGAGGCCTGCCCGGGTCCGGGTGCGGGCTCCGGCTCGGGTGCCGGCTCCCGCTCCCCCGTGGCCTCGGGCTGCTCCCCCTGCGCCCGCGTCGTCGCCAGGTTCTCCAGGAAACGGTTCAGCAGGCGCATCGCCGCCGCGCTCACCGCGTCCGCCGGCAGCTCGGCGATGCGGCCGTCCGCGTCCGCCGTGCCCTCGACGGTGACGGCCGTACCGCCCGCGGTGTCCGCGAGGCGCAGGGTGAGGGCGAGTTTCACGGCGCCGGTGCCGCGGGCCTCGGTGGCGTCGGCGTCGACGGCGTACGTGCCGTCCTCGCGGCTGACCACGCGTGCCGTGCCGCGGTAGGTGACGGAGTGTCCGCCGACGCGCAGTTTCAGGCGTCCGGCGACGGGTTCGGCACCGGCGTCCTGTTGCAGGCCCGGGACGGCGCGGGCGACCTGGGCGGGATCGGCGAGGGCGTCCCTGAGCGGCTCGACCGGGACCGGGACGAAGACCTGGTGCTCCATGTCCGCTGAGCCTACCCAGGTGTGACCGGAAAGTACCCACACGGAACGGGCGCCTCAGTACCGGGGATGCACCAGGGTCGACGCCGGCAGTCCCCCGATCCGCGTCCGTGCCGCCGCCCGGGCGTCCGCCCTCAGTTCGCGCTGGGTCAGCGTGCGCGGGTGCCAGGATCCCAGCCGCAGCGGGGGCGGCAGGCGCCCCGGCGCCGCCAGCAGGAACCCCCAGTCGTACGGCGCTCCGGACGGGCCGGCCGAGCGGTCGGGGCCGGCCGGGAACCCGGAGTCGTGGCCGAGGACCCGGTAGGGGGAGTCGGCGAAGCCGGCGGCGCGCAGGGTCGCGGCGACCGTCCAGAAGGCGAGGGGGCGGGTGGTGACGGACCCGGCGTGGACGACGAGCCGGCCGCGGGGGGCGAGGACGCGGCGGGCCAGGCCGTAGAACTCCTGGGAGTACAGCTTGGTGCTGGCGGTGATACCCGGATCCGGCAGGTCGGCGATCACGACGTCGTACGACCGCCCCCGCGCCACCCGCAGCCAGCCGAGCGCGTCGGCCGTGGTGGTGTGGACGCGGGGGTCGTCGTAGGAGTGACCGTTGGCGGCGCTCAGACCGGGGTCGTGGCGGGCCAGGCGGACCAGGCCGGGGTCGAGTTCGACGATGTCGACGCGGCGCACCCCGGGCCGGCGCAGCACCTCGCGGGCGGCCAGGCCGTCGCCGCCGCCGAGGATGAGGACGCGCGCGTGCGGGCCACCGGACAGCGCGGGGTGGACGAGGGCCTCGTGGTAGCGGCGTACGTCGCGGCCGCCGACCCGGAGCCGCCCGTCCAGGAAGAGGTCGAGGGGCCGGCCGTCGGTGCCGCCGGCGAGGACGACCTCCTGGACGCCGGTCTGTTCGGCGACCCGGACGTCGTCGCCGTAGACGGCGTGCCGGGCGGCGCGTTCGAAGTCGCCGGCGAGCGCGGCGGCGGAGGCGAGGACACCGAGGACGACGAGACCCACGGCGAGCAGCGTCCAGCGGGCCCGGCAGGTCAGGTCGCGGCGGAAGAGGCCCAGCACCAGAGCGCCGCCCGCGACCACGTTGACCGTGCCGGTGAGCAGGGCGCCGGTCAACTGGCCGAGGAACGGCAGCAGAAGGAAGGGAAAGGCGAGGCCGCCGACCAGCGCGCCCACGTAGTCCGCGGCGAACAGGTCGGCCACCGCGCCGCCCGCGTCCTGGTGGCGGATGCGCTGGATCAGCTCCATCAGCAGCGGGACTTCGGCGCCGATGAGCAGTCCGATGGCGAGCGAGAAGGCGACCAGCAGGAAGCGCGGCCCCTCGGACCACATCCCGCCCCAGCCGCCGGTCCAGGCGAAGACCGCGTACAGCGCCATCGCGCTGCACCCGCCGACCAGCGCGAGAACGGTCTCGATCGCGCCGAAGCCGGCCGCCGCGTGCCAGCGCAGCCGCTTCGCGCCGAGCGAGCCGATCCCCATCGCGAACACCATCACGGACAGCACGACGGAGGCCTGGGTGACCGAGTCGCCCATCAAGTACGAGGCGAACGCGACCAGTTCGAGTTCGTACACGAGTCCGCAGGCCGCGCAGACGAAGACGCACACGAGAACCAGGAACCGCCCGGTGCCGGGCCGGACGGGCAGCCGGGCGGGGCCTGTCCAGGAGGGCGGGGCTCCCGGGGGCGCGGGGGCGTGCGGTTCGATCACGTTGCGACGTTACGTCACATGCCCGGCACGCTTCGTCACCCACACGTGTGGAACTGGGGGCCAGTTGACGCCCCGCGGGTTTATGTCCGCGCCGAGCGCTCGGTGGACTGTGCCACACTCACCCGTGCCCCGACCCGGGTCCGGGTGGCCACCAACTGGCCGTCCTGCGGGTAGGCGTGCCAGGTGCGCCAGTGCACCTGACCCTCGTGGTGCTGGGCCAGCATCGCGGTGAAAGCGTGCGGACTGCCCGGGAAGACACCCGCGAGACCGTGCGGATGGTCGGAGACGAGGGCCAGCAACTCCTGGGCCCGGCCCGCGAACGAACCGGGGGTGAGCTCCTCGACACGCGCCGCGAACTCGTACTCCCAGTCGCCGACCCGCTTGGCGACGCCGAGCGGCAGCGGGGTGCTGGAGCCCGGGATGCACGCGACCGTCTCCGAACACAGGCCGCGTTCCTCCTCCAGCAGCACCTGGTGGGACGCGCCGAGGAGTCTCAACTGGAGCTTGGCCCCGCCGAGTTCCAGGCCGAGGGTGGCCAGGGCCGGCAGCGGCTCGCGTCCCAGGGCCCAGGCTAGGTCGGCAGCGCGCGTATCGGTGTAGGAGGTGTTCAGGGTCGTGAGCATGGATCGGCTCCGCTAACACGCGATGAGGGGGGAGATCGGCCATGTCAGCCCAGCCGGCTCGGCCGGGTGGGGAGTCTCAGGGACGTCCGAGGGGCTGCGTTGGCGATTTAGAGGGAATCATGAACAGAGGCGCCCCCACCGCGTTTTTACCCAACTTCGTGGGGTTTCCATCCCTCAGAGGGCCCCACAGTTCAACTGTTCAACCATGGCGCGCGCCCGGCGCGGAGAAGGAGACGGCGAGCGCCCGCCGGCTGCCTTCGCCGGCGGGCGCTCATGGGCCCGGATACGGTTCCCCCGAAAGCTCAGCTGCCCCGTGTCAGCTGCCTCCCCCGCATCCGCCCCCGCCGCCGCACGACGAACCGCCGCCGCAGGAGGAACCACCACCGCAGGAGGAGTGCCCCCCGCAGGAGTGACCCCCGCCGCAGGAGTGGTGGCCGCCGTGGTGCCCCCCGTGATGCCCGCCCGACGAGCCGGAGTCGACGCTGCCCGCCCACCAGCTGCCGCCGCCGTCGTACGAGGACGACGACGAGCGGTGCGACCCGGAGCGGCCGCGGCCGCCCTTGCCGAGTGAGACCCCGCGCTGACGGCGCCTGGTCCGGCCCGCCAGCACCATGAGGGTCACGAACGCGGCCACGATCAGAATGAAGAGGAAGCCGGAGTCCATGGCGTCACCCTCCTTCCGTTCCCCCGAAGCGGCCCCCCGTGGACCGCGGTGACCGGGGGATGCCCGGCCGTCCGGGGACTCAAAGCAGAGTTGAGGAACTCCAGAGCTTGGGCGCAGGATGAGCGGCATGACCTCCAGCGCACGGCCTCACCTCAACCGCCGGCTCGCCGAGTTCGGGACGACGATCTTCGCCGAGATGTCCGCGCTCGCCGTGGCGACCGGGGCGATCAACCTGGGCCAGGGCTTCCCCGACACCGACGGCCCCGAGGAGGTACGGGAGGCGGCGGTGCGGGCACTGCGCGAGGGCCGCGGCAACCAGTACCCGCCGGGCCCGGGCATCCCGGAGCTGCGCACCGCGATCGCCGCCCACCAGCAGCGCCGCTACGGACTGTCGTACGACCCCGACACCGAGGTGCTGGTCACCGCCGGCGCCACGGAGGCGATCGCCGCGGCGCTGCTGGCCCTGGTGGAGCCGGGCGACGAGGTCGTGGCCCTGGAGCCGTACTACGACTCCTACGCGGCGAGCATCGCGATGGCGGGCGGCACGCGCGTACCGGTCACCCTGCGCCCGCACGTCGAGGAGGGGGCGTCCTTCCGCCTGGACCTGGACGAGCTGCGCTCCGCCGTCACCGGCCGCACCCGCCTGCTGCTGATCAACACCCCGCACAACCCGACCGGTACGGTCCTCACCCGCGCGGAGCTGGCCGCGATCGCCGAGCTGGCCGTCGAGCGGGACCTGCTGGTGGTGACGGACGAGGTCTACGAGCACCTGGTCTTCGACGACGCCGAGCACCTGCCGCTCGCCGCCTTCCCCGGCATGCGCGAGCGCACGGTGACGATCGGCTCCGCCGGCAAGACGTTCTCCTTCACCGGCTGGAAGGTCGGCTGGGTGACGGCCTCCCCGGAGCTGACCGCCGCGGTCCGCTCGGTGAAGCAGTTCCTGACGTACGTGTCCTCGGGCCCCTTCCAGTACGCGGTCGCGGAGGCGCTCGCCCTGCCGGACACCTACTTCGAGGAGTTCCGCCGGTCCATGCTGGCCCGCCGGGACATCCTGGCGCAGGGGCTGACGGAGGCCGGTTTCGAGGTGTTCCGGCCGGCCGGCACCTACTTCGTCACCACGGACATCCGGCCCCTCGGCGAGAAGGACGGCTTCGCCTTCTGCCGCGCCCTGCCGCATCGGGCGGGCGTGGTGGCGATCCCCAACGCCGTGTTCTACGACGACCGGGAGGCCGGGGCGCCGTTCGTACGGTTCGCGTTCTGCAAGCGGGAGGAGACCCTGCGCGAGGCCGTGGAGCGGCTGCGGGCGCTTTAGCGCTCCGCTTACTCGACACAGGTGAACCCGTGACACCGACGGCCGTCACCTGCTCGCGCTCGCGCCCGCGCACTTGCAGGGTGCGGAGATGTGACCCACGCCAGCACACTCCTCGCCCCGCCCCTCAGCACGCCGAAGCCGGCGCAGCGAACCCGCACCGTGCGAGCGAGCGGGGTCGCCGTGGGCCTCTTCCTCGGGGCCCGGCTCATCGGTGCGGCCGTGCTCGCCCTCCTCGCCCACGCCGACGGCAAGCACCCGCTGACCCTGCTGTCCCGGTCCTGGGACTCGGTCTGGTACCTGGGCATCGCCGCGCACGGCTACGGCCACGACCTGCCCTCCCACGACCCCGGCCCGCACAGCGACCTGGCGTTCTTCCCGCTGTACCCGGCGCTGCTGCGGGCGGTGACCGCGCTGGTCCCCCTCGACGGGGGCCTCGCCGGGCTGCTGCTCTCGTGGACGGCGGCCGCCGTGGCCGCCGCCGGGATCCACGCGGTCGGCTCCCGGCTGCACGGGCGGGCCACCGGGATCGCGCTGGTGCTGCTGTGGGGGCTGCTGCCGCACTCGGTGGTGCTGTCGATGGCGTACACCGAGCCGGTGCTGACCGCGTTCGCGGCCTGGTCGCTGTACTCGGTGCTGGCCGGGAACTGGCTGTGGGCCGGCGCCCTCGCGGCGCTCGCGGGGCTGGCCCGGCCGAACGGGTTCACGGTGGCCGCCGCGGTGCTGGCCGCGGCCGGGGCCGAGGTGTGGCGGCGGCGCGGAAAGGTTTCCCACAGGCTGTGGACGGGCGCGGCGCTCGCCCCGCTGGGCTGGGCGGCGTACGTGCTCTGGGTCGGCCGGCGCAAGGGTGACCTGCTGGGCGGCTACTTCGAGGTGCAGCGGCTGTGGGGGTCGCGGTTCGACTTCGGGCGGGGCTCGCTGGAGTTCGTGCGCGCGATGCTGCTGCACGGCGGCCGGTTCGTGTTCCCGATGGCGCTGGTGCTCGTCGTGGCCGGCACGGTGCTGTACGCGCTGCTGCTCGTGGACCGCGCTCCGCTGCCCCTGCTCGTGCACAGCGGGACGCTGCTGCTGATCGCGCTCGGCGGGTCGGGCTTCTTCGAGTCCAAGCCGCGGTTCCTGCTGCCGGCGTTCCCGCTGCTGCTGCCGCTCGCCCGGGGCCTGGTGCGCACGGCGAGAGCCCGGCCCTGGCACGCGACCGTGCTGGTCGCGAGCCTGGCCGGGCTCAGCTATCTCTACGGCGCGTACCTGGTGGTGTACGCGCAGACGCCGCTGTAGGCCGGGCGGCGGACCTTACTCGCCGTCGTCCTCGGGCTTGTCCGCCTCGTCGACCTCCTGCTCCAGGCCGAGCTGCTCGGCGAGCCACTTGTCGAACTCGATCGCGGCCCGCACCCAGCTGACCGTGGAGGAGACGAAGTGGTTGATGTCGACGCCCGTGCCGATCAGCATCTGGGCCTCACCGATCAGACGGACGGTGCCGTCGTCATGGGTGTGGGTGTAGACCTTGGGCCACAGGGTGCGGCGGTTCCAGTCGTCGACGGACTCCAGCAGCCGGGGCTTCTCGTCGATCGGGTGGGGGCGGTCGTAGAACGTCCGCACCGAGAAGACGGCCTGGTCGGCCTCCCCGCGGAACATGAAGTAGGTGCGGAACTGCTCCCACGGCGCCGCGAGGTCGCCTTCCTCGTCGACGACGTACTTCAGCTCCATCTGGTCGAGGAGCTGCTTCACGAGGTCCTGATCCGGGAGGACGGGGCCGGCCGGTCCCTGGGGCTGCGGTTCGGGCTGGCCCCCGAAGTTCGGAATCGAGGACGGGTCGATGCTCACCGTGTTTTTCCCTTCATGGTGGATTCCGCCATCCTCCCCCATGCGGGGAGGGGGGAGGCAAGCCCCGACGCCCCCTGTCAGCCGTGGGCTGACATGATTCCGGCTGCCGTGGGCGTCACAGCGTCTTTCCCGTCGCCGGACCCACCAGCAGCCCCTCGCCGGAGCGGTCGACGCGGACCGTGTCGCCGTCCTTGACCTCACCGGAGAGGATCTCCTTGGCGAGGCGGTCGCCGATCGCGGTCTGGACGAGGCGGCGCAGCGGGCGGGCGCCGTAGGCCGGGTCCATGCCCTCCTCCGCCAGCCAGGCCAGTGCCTGCGGGGTGATGTCCAGGGTGAGCCGGCGCTCGGCCAGCCGCTTGCCGAGCCGGTCGATCTGGAGCTGCGCGATCCGCTCCAGCTCGGGCTTGGTCAGCGCCGAGAAGACGACCAGGTCGTCGAGCCGGTTGAGGAACTCCGGCTTGAAGGACGTCCGGACCGCCTCCAGGACCTGTTCCCGCTTCTCCGCCTCACTCGTCAACGGGTCGACCAGGAACTGGCTGCCCAGGTTGGAGGTGAGCACCAGGATGGTGTTGCGGAAGTCGACCGTCCGCCCCTGACCGTCCGTCAGGCGGCCGTCGTCCAGGACCTGCAGGAGGATGTCGAAGACCTCGGGGTGGGCCTTCTCCACCTCGTCCAGCAGGACGACGCTGTACGGGCGGCGGCGGACCGCCTCGGTGAGCTGGCCGCCCTCCTCGTAGCCGACGTACCCGGGGGGTGCGCCGACCAGCCGGGCCACGCTGTGCTTCTCGCCGTACTCGGACATGTCGATGCGGACCATGGCCCGCTCGTCGTCGAAGAGGAAGTCCGCCAGGGCCTTCGCCAGCTCCGTCTTGCCGACACCGGTCGGGCCGAGGAAGAGGAAGGAGCCGGTGGGGCGGTCCGGGTCGGCGATGCCCGCGCGGGAGCGGCGGACCGCGTCCGACACCGCCCGTACGGCCTCGCTCTGGCCGATGAGCCGCTTGCCCAGCTCGTCCTCCATGCGCAGCAGCTTCTGCGTCTCGCCCTCCAGCAGCCGGCCGGCGGGGATGCCGGTCCAGGCGGCGACGACGTCGGCGATGTCGTCGGAGCCGACCTCGTCCTTGACCATGGTGTCCCTGGCGACCTCCTCCTCGGCCTCGGAGGCGGCCTCCAGCTCCTTCTCCAGCTGCGGGATCTCGCCGTAGAGGAGCTTGGCGGCGGTGTCGAAGTCGCCGTCGCGCTGGGCGCGCTCGGCCGTACCGCGCAGCTCGTCGAGCTTCTCCTTCAGCTCGCCGACCCGGTTGAGGGACTGCTTCTCCTTCTCCCAGCGGGCGGTCAGGCCGCGCAGCTCCTCCTCCTTGTCGGCGAGGTCGCGGCGCAGCTTCTCCAGGCGGGCGAGGGAGGCCGGGTCGGTCTCCTTGCCGATCGCCAGCTCCTCCATCTTGAGCCGGTCGACGGCGCGCTGGAGTTCGTCGATCTCGACCGGCGAGGAGTCGATCTCCATGCGCAGCCGGGAGGCGGACTCGTCGACGAGGTCGATGGCCTTGTCGGGCAGGAAGCGGGAGGTGATGTACCGGTCGGAGAGGGTGGCCGCCGCCACCAGTGCGCTGTCGGCGATCTGCACCTTGTGGTGGGCCTCGTACCGGCCCTTGAGGCCGCGCAGGATCGCGATGGTGTCCTCGACGGTCGGCTCGGCGACCAGCACCTGCTGGAAGCGGCGCTCCAGGGCGGGGTCCTTCTCGATCCGCTCCCGGTACTCGTCCAGGGTGGTGGCGCCGACCATGCGCAGCTCGCCGCGGGCCAGCATCGGCTTGAGCATGTTGCCCGCGTCCATCGCGGAGTCCCCGCCGGCACCCGCGCCGACGACCGTGTGCAGCTCGTCGATGAAGGTGATGATCTGGCCGTCGGAGTCCTTGATCTCGGCCAGGACGGCCTTCAGGCGCTCCTCGAACTCACCGCGGTACTTCGCGCCGGCCACCATCGCGCCCAGGTCCAGCGCGACCAGCCGCTTGTCCTTCAGCGACTCGGGCACGTCACCCTTGACGATCCGCTGGGCGAGCCCCTCGACCACCGCGGTCTTGCCGACGCCGGGCTCGCCGATGAGGACCGGGTTGTTCTTGGTGCGGCGGCTCAGTACCTGCACGACCCGCCGGATCTCCTGGTCCCGGCCGATGACCGGGTCCAGCCGGCCCTCGCGGGCGGCGGCGGTGAAGTCGGTGCCGAACTTCTCCAGGGCCTTGTACTGGCCCTCGGGGTCGGCGGTGGTCACGCGGCGTCCTCCCCTGGCCTTCCGGAAGGCCTCCTGGAGCTTACCGGCGTCAGCGCCCTGCCCCTTGAGCACGTCCCCGGCCGCGCCGCCCTTCGCGGCGATGCCGATGAGCAGGTGCTCGGTGGACAGGTAGTCGTCGCCGAGCGCCTTGGCGCGCTCGGTGGCGTCCGCGATCACGGCCAGCATCTCGCGGTTCGGCTGCGGAGGCGCGACGGTGGACCCGGTCACGCTGGGCAGCCCGGCGAGGATCCGCTCGGCCCCGGAGCGTACGGCGGCCTGGTCGGCCTCGACGGCCGCGAGCAGGTCCGTGATGTTCTCGTTCTCCTGGCCCTGGAGCAGAGCCAGCAGCAGGTGAGCAGGGGTGAGGTCCGGGTGTCCCTCGGTCACGGCCCGGTTGCTGGCCGCGTTGATCGCGTCCCGGCTCCTGTTGGTCAGCTCGGCGTCCACGTCGTCCGTTCTCCTCCTCGGCCACAGGCTCTCGGCCACTCTCCAGTGCTGACTTAACCAGCGTACACAAAGTTGAGTCTATTCCGCTCAAGGTAGGGAGGTTCGCCCGTGGGGGCTAGGTTGCGGGCATGACGAAGCACCCCGAGCTGTTCCTGGACTTCTGGCGAGAACGTCACCTGTGCACGCTGACGACGCTGCGGCCCGACGGCAGTCCCCATGTGGTGCCGGTGGGGGTGACGTACGACGCGGAGGCCGGGCTGGCCCGGGTGATCACCAACGGGGCGAGCGCGAAGGCGCGGCACGTGCGCGCGGCCGGGGCCGAGGGTGCCCGGGTCGCGGTGTGCCAGGTGGACGGCCGGCGCTGGGCCACGCTGGAGGGACGGGCGCGGGTGCGGACGGAACCGGACCGGGTCGCCGAGGCGGAGAAGCGCTACGCCGAGCGGTACCAGCGGGTGCCGTCGCCGAATCCGGCACGTGTGGTGATCGAGATCGAGGTGGAGCGGACACTGGGGCGCGGCTGAGCATTTTCGGCCACCGTGGAAGCGCGCCCATCGCGCGCAAGGCCAGTCACCGTCCCGGAAAACTGCAGCGGCGTCACCGTGTTCAGGTCACGGTGACGCCGCTGCGGGGGGAAGCGCCTGAGCGATCTTTTACGACGGGGGAATCGCGTCAGGCACTGCGGGGGGTGGCCGAGATGGTCCTCAGGTCCTGGTCCGTCGGCTCGGCGAGCCGATGGTCCCGCTGGTCGAGGTTCACAAAGATCATTCCGTACCGGATCGCACACCGTACCGGCTGGGGCGCACCACGCGGCTTGCGCAGGCACCGGTACGCCCGCACATCCTCGTCGTCGTCGCGGGTGACGACGACCGGCTCCCCGAACACGGTCACCATCAACGAGTCACCGCTGTGGGGGATGGCGGTGACCAGGTCGATGAAGTGCCAGCCGGAGCGGTAGGCCGTGGCCATTTCACGACGGAAGGAACGGTCGTCGGGTGGAGTAGTCATCAGTCAGCCCCAGGTGGTGTCGTCTGCACCATCGGAATGAGCCGACCCCGTGTTGTCGGCACTCACAGCGACCGACTGAGCAGCCACTCCCCACGTGGTGTCCGCCGCGACGTCACGCTTCGCACCGGAGAGGCCACTCAGCGCGCCAATGGCCACAACGGCGGAGAAGGTGACGGCAAGCATCGACCGAAGCATTTTGTTGCGCATAGTCGGCTTCGTCCTCACTTGAAGGTCCCCTCTTCCCCCGTCGAACAAGACGATGGCTCATTTGGGCACGTCATGGCCACACAATCGATGCATCATGTTCCTGCATGTTCAGGACCCTGGGGGGTGGAGATTTGACATCGAATCGGACCAAAGTGTCACATCCCCATGCGATGAGTGAACTCTGCGAGGAGGGTAGTCGTCTCTACGCGAAGGCGCTGCGCACCGGACGTATAGCCCGTGCGGAGGTCGAACCCGCTCCCTGCCTCATGGAGTTCGCCCTTCTCCACCCCGACCCCGACGACGCGAACTGGCTGCGCCCCACCCCTCCCTCGGTGGCCCTGGCCCAGCGGCTCAACCCGATCGAGCGCGAGATCTCCGAACGCAGACGGCTGTCGGTCGAACTGACCGAGGCGTTCGAACCGTTCATGACGCTCAGCGCGCAGAGCGCCACCCCCACGCACGCCATCTCGGTCCTGGAAGGCCTCGACCGCATCAACGCGGCGCTCGACGTGGCGACGGCCGAGTGCCGCTCCGAGGTGCTCACCGTCCAGCCGACCAGCCGCCGCCTGGAACACACGCTCCTGCAGGGCCTGGAACGAGACCGGCCGCTCCTCGAACGTGGTGTGCGCATCCGGACGCTCTATCAGCACACCGCCCGCTACAGCCCCGAGACGCTCGGATACGTGTCCCAGTTCTCCGAGGGCAAGGTGGAGTACCGCACCATCGACGAGCTGGTGGAGCGGCTCATCATCTGTGACGAGGCCGTCGCCTTCATCCCCGTCCGAGACGACCGGCAGGTCGCCCTGGAACTGCGCCACCCGGGCCTCGTGCGCTACCTGATCAAGGTGTTCGAGTTCATGTGGGCCCGCGCGGTACCGCTGAGCACCGGCGCACCCTACGAGACCGCCCCGGACGGCATCACGGACATCCAGCACTCCATCGCCAAGCTGCTGGTGGAGGGCCACGTCGACGAGGCCATAGCGCGCCGCCTGGGCATGAACGTGCGCACCTGCCGCGCCCACATCGCCAAGCTCGCGCAGGCCCTGGGCAGCGGCAGCCGCGCCCAACTCGGCTATCTCATCGCGCAGTCGGGCATGCTGGACCGGGACCACTGAACCGATGACGGGGGCGAGAGGAACGCGGAAGGACACACAGCGGCAGTCCCGGCCGGCCGGGCAGGGCGAGGCCGTGACGCACCGGGAGCACGGCGTCGAGGAACTGTGCGCCGCCGGGGAGAAGCTGTACGAACGCGCCCTGCGGGAAGGGCGCGTACCCGCCGCCGACGCCGCCGACGCGCCCTGCCTGACCGACTTCGGCCTGCTCCACCCCGCCCTCGACGACCTCGCACTGCTCGAACCGGTCCCGCCCGCCGCGGCGCTGCACCGGCTGCTGCGCACCTCCGCGGCGCGCGTCGCCGAGGAACGGCGGCGCGAGGACCGGCTGGTGGAGCGGTTCGAGCGACTCCTGCGGATCGACGTACGGCAGTCACCCGACACCGGCGCGGCGATGCTGCGCCTGCTCAGCGGCACCGAGCAGATCAACCAGGCCATCACCGACGCGATGGTCGACGCCAGCGAGGAGTCGCTCACCATCCAGCCGCACGCCGGCCTCACCGGCGCGCGCGGCGAGGCGGCCCGCGACACCGCCTTCGGGCGCGACCAGGCGCTGCTGGACCGCGGTGGCCGCATCCGCGTCCTCTACCAGCACACCCTGCGCCATGTGCCGATCGTGTACGGGCCGCTGGAGTCCTTCCGGCACGGCGACACCGAGGCCCGCAGCCTGGACGAGGTGCCGGACCGGCTCATCGTCATCGACCGCAAGGTCGCCTTCCTGCCGGCCAACGACGACGGCACGCTCGCCCTGGAGGTCCGCCACCCGGCGCTGATCAAGTACTTCGTCACGACCTTCGACCGGCTCTGGCGGCTGGCCACACCGATGTTCCCGAAGGCCGTGCAACCACCGTCGGTGAACGGCGTCACACCCCGCCAGCGCGCCATCGCCACGCTCCTGGTCGAGGGCCACACCGACGCCGCCATCGCCGACCGCCTCGGCATGAACATCCGCACCGCCCGCCTGCACATCGCCAAGCTCGCCACCACCCTCGGCAGCGACAGCCGCGCCCAGCTCGGCTATCTCATCGCACGCTCGGGGATTCTTGATCAGGAGCCGTGAGCGCACCGGCCGGCAGGCCGGGGCTGCGATGGCCGTCCAGACCGACCTGGGCGATCCGCACGCCCAGTTGGGTGCGGCTGGCCGCGCCGAGGGTCTCCGACAGGCGGGCGATGTGGGCGCGGCAGGTGCGCACGCTGATGCCCAGCCGCTCGGCGATCACCGCGTCCTGGTGCCCCTCGGCGAGCAGCGCGGCGATGGACTGCTCGCGGTGCGAGATGCCCTCGATGCCGGTGTCGGGCAGCGGTGCGGTGAGCGGGATGGCGAGCCGCCACAGGCGCTCGAACACCGTCACCAGGTACTCCACGAGGGCCGGGTGGCGCAGCTCCAGGGCCATCGTGCGGTCGGTGTTGGCGGGGATGAAGGCCACCGTGCGGTCGAACAGGATGAGCCGGTCGATGACCTCGTCCAGGGTGCGGGCCTCGACCGTGTCGCCCATCAGCTCCAGGTAGTTCAGCAGCCCCTGTCCGTGCCGGGCCACGTGCGTGTACAGGTCGCGCATGCGCACGCCCCGGCCGCGCAGGGCCAACGCGCGGTGCAGCCCCTCGGTCAGCTCGGCCTCCCGGCGGATGCCGCCGGGCTGCACGGTGAGCACCTCGGTCGTGCACGCCTCGGTCGCCTCGTCCATCGCGGCCTGGATCCGGGACAGCCCGTCCAGCACCCGGATCGCACTGCCCTCGGCGGGCGCGGCCAGCGCGCCCAGCTGACGGCCGAGTCCGGCGTACCACTCGAAGGCGGCGACCGCCGAGCCCACCCGGCGCTGACTCTCGCTGACCTCGTCGTAGACCCCGCGCAGCAGCCGGGTCATGACCTCCTGCGGAGAGGTCGGCACCAGCCAGTCCATGTCGTCGGGGTCCGGGTGCAGCAGGGCCAGCTCCAGCAGGCAGGGCACCGCCTCGGCATCAGTGCGCGGCACCCGCCCACGGCGTACGGCACGGGAATACACCCGATCCCCGGCCGCGCACAGTCGGTCGGCGCCGTGTGGATGCTCCTCCGCCCCGCGCCCGGCCATCGCCCATTTCACCCCCGGTGTGCTGCCACTTCCGCAGCGCAACTATGCGCGGCGTCGGACGGGTCCGCAACACGGCTCACCCCGACAGTGCCACCATGAAAGGAGGTTATGTCCGGGTATCGGGCAGGCTCCGCCCCTCGCATTGCAACAAGCTGATGGTGGTGGGGCGGACGCCACCGAGGCATCGTTGGTCCCACTTCCCCCGGGTGTCCCTGTGGCACCCGGAGCGGCCCCGGTCAAGGCTCCCCCGCCCTCCGAGGCCGCGGCATCGCGCACACGGGGGTGGCGCGAAGCCCTCCGCGGGAAGGGCCGTGACGGTGCCGTCGTTCGACCGCGGCACCGTCGCGGCCGGCCGGGCCTACTTCAGGCCGATCGCCGCGCAGGCCGCCTTGTACTTGGCGGTGCAGATGTCGCCGACGGAGTAGATGCCGTCCGCGACGACCGTGGACTTGATGGTGCCCTTGGTCAGGGCGGTCGGCTGGATCAGCTTGGCCGATATGCCCTTGGTGGTGGGGCTGTCGACCTTGTCCTGGACGAGCGCGTCGAACTGGATGTCCTTGCCCTGCACCTTGGCGACGGCCATCTGCGCGGCGGCCTCGGCCTCGTCCGGGTAGGGCTTGTAGACGCTCATGTACTGCTCGCCGGCCACGATCCGCTGGACCGCGTCGAGTTCCGCGTCCTGGCCGGTGATCGGGGGCAGGCTGGTGACACCGGCCGCCTTCAGGGCCTTGATGACGCCGCCCGCCATGCCGTCGTTGGCGGCGTAGACGCCGGCGATGTTGCTCTTGCCGATCAGGCCGATCGCCTTGGTCATGTTGGACTCGGCGAGCTCCGGCTTCCAGTCCGTGGTGTCGTACGACTCCGCGATGGTCACCTTGCCCTTGAGCTCGGAGAGCGCGCCCTCCTTGAACTGCTTGGCGTTCGGGTCGGTGGGCGAGCCGTTCACCATGACGATCTTGTCGGAGGTGTCGGTGCCCGAGCCGAGGGCCTCCAGCAGGGTGCGGCCCTGCACCTCGCCGACGAGTTCGTTGTCGAAGGAGATGTAGGCGTCGATGGGGCCCTCGGCGAGCCGGTCGTAGGCGATGACCGGGATGCCGGCGTCCTTGGCCTTGGTCACCTCGGAGGCGACGGCGTGCGAGTCGACGGCGTCCAGCAGGATGATGTCGACCTTCTCGTCGATCATCTTCTGTATCTGCGAGGCCTGCCGGGAGGCGTCCGCGTCGGCGTTGAGGTACTCGACCTTGCCCTGCTTGCCGGTGAGTTCGGCCACCTTGTCCCGAATGATGGGGTAGTCGAACTTGTCGTAGCGGGTGTTGGCCTTCTCCGGCAGCAGCAGGCCCACGGTGATGTCGTTGCCCTTGCTCGGGCTCGCGTTCGCGCCGTCCCCCGTCGCGTCCAGCACGCCACAGCCGGCGAGCGAGAGGGTCATCGTGGACACGGCCACGGATATGGCGATACGACGCATTCGAGGGCTCACTTCAGGTGCGTTCCGGACGTAGGGCTGCCATACGACCCAGGTGTCTGAAAAGACAACGCGGAGGCCACACCCGGCGTCAAGCGGAACTACTTAACGAGTCCGCAACACCACGCTCAGCTGACCCTGTGAAGGGTGAGCGGAATCCTCTCCAAATGCTCTTTACGGACCCTTCATCCAAGGGCCGTTCAGGAGACGGCAAAGGATACGACAAGAGAACTGTTTCGATCAGACGACCGAACAGTCCCGGCCATCCGTGTCCAGCCGGCCCGGTCCGCCGGCGCCACAGGCCGCCACGATCTCCTCCAGGTCCGCGACCGCGGCCGCCACGCCCTCGGTGAGCAGCACCGCCGTCGGATTGAGCAGCACCTCGTCGACTCCGGCGGCCCGGTACCCGGCCAGGGCCGCCGCGATCTCCTCCGGGCTGCCCACCACGACCGCCCCGGCCCGCAGGAGCGCGGACGCCGGATCGGGCCCGTCGACGTCCACGCCCGCCCGGCGCAGCATGTCGGCGTAGTGCGGGGCGCCCAGATGGTCCCGGGTGGCGAGGCGGGCCAGCCGGCGCGGGTCCCGGCCCGGGCGGCGCACCGCCACGTGCACGGCGGTCGCGATCCGCGGCGGCGTGGCTCGGCCCGCCGCGGCTGCCCCGGCCGCCAACGCCGGTACGAGGGTGTCCCTCAGGTAGGCGGGCGGGGTCATCCAGGTGATCGCCACGTCCGCGGTCGCGCCCGCCGTACGGGCCATCGCCGGCCGCAGCACCCCGGCGCCGACCTCCACCGCGGCGTGCGGGCCCACCGGGGGCAGGGCGCCGTACAGCCGGTGGCCGGCCCCGTCGTGCGCCACCTCGGCACCGTCCAGCAGGGCCCGTACCGAGCCGACGTACTCCCCCACCGCGGCACGGGGGCTGCGGCACGGCTCGGACTCCAGGCGGCGCACGAAGGCGGGGCTGCCGATGCCGTACCCCGCCACGACCGGCTGCCCGGTGAGCAGGGCCAGCGACCGGGCTTGGAGAGCGGCCTCGTACGGGTGCCGCAGCGGCAGCAGCGTCACCGCGGTGCCCACCGGCACCCGGTGGCCCCGGCCGGCGAGATGGGCCAGCACCTGGTGCGGCTCGGCCCGGAACGACTGGCACAGCCACAGCCGGCGCGCGCCGCTGCGCGCGACCAGCGCGGCGAACGGCTCGACCAGCTCCGGGTGGTCGGGCTGCAGGGGGTAGAGGACGGCGGGCGGTGCCGGGGTCATGGTCCGGTTCCTACGCTTCCTGTGCGGGGGTGGTGTCGAGGGTGGCCAGCAGGGTCCGGCCGGGGGGCAGGAAACGCGCCGCGGCCGCGGCCACCTGAGCGTCCGTCACCTCCGCGAGTGCGGCCGGCCAGTGCGCCAGCCAGTCCACCGGCAGCCCGGCCGCGACGAACCCGGCCAGGGCGCTCGCCTCCTCCGCCCGGGTGGCGAGGGCGAAGCGCGCGAATCCGGCCGCGTAACGGCGCACCCGGCGTGTCTCCTCGGGCGTGGGCCCGGACGCGGCGAGCGCGCCGAGGCAGTCGGCGACCTCCCGCGCGATCCGGTCACCCGTGCCGGGCGCGCCCACGCAGTCGATCTCCAGCCAGCAGCCCGCGCGGTTCTGCCGGACCCGGGCGTCGACGGCGTACGCCAGCCCGTGCCGCTCGCGCAGGTGCCGGGTCAGCCGGGAGGAGGCGTGCCCGGCGAGGACCAGCTGGGCCAGGTGCAGCGCCGCGTGGCCGGGCTCGGGGGCCGGGACGGCCGGGCCCGCGGTCAGCAACAGCGCCTGTCCGGCCGCCGGGTCGTGCAGGGCGATCCGGCCCGGCTCGGGCTCGGCACGCGGGAACGGCGGCAGCACCAGCCCGGACGGCCCGCCCGCCCAGCCGGCCAGCTCCGCGCGAACGAGGGCCAGGACGCGGTCCGGGTCCGCACCGCCCAGCACCAGCAGGACGGCACCGCGCGGTACGACGGCCCGGCGGTGGAAGGCGTACAGCGCGTCCGTAACGGGCGCCGGCCCCCCTGCGGCGCCCTCCTCGGTCAACGGGTGCGGACCGCCGAAGGCGTGCCGGAGCTGGGCGCGGCGCAGCCGGGTGCGCGGGCCCGGGGCCGCGGGACCGGCCGGGGCCGGCGCGGTCCCGGCCGGGTCGTACACCGGGTGCACCAGCAGATCGGCGAGGAGCCGGAGCGCACCGGACAGCCCGTGCGCGAGCACGCTCACCGACAGGACCAGATGCTCTGCGGTCACCACCGTGCTCACCTCCGCGCCCAGGTCGGCCGCCCGGTCGGCGACGGCCTGCCGGTCCCGGGTGGCCGTGGCGGTGCCGAGCCCGGCGGCGACCAGCTCCTGCGGGCGCACCGAGGCGCGGTCGGCACGGGCGTACGGCAGCACCAGCCGGATCTCCGCGAGGGGGGCGCCCGGCGCGGCGACGACGACCGTGTCGAGACCGTTCGCCAGCGTGCTGCGCAGGGCTTCGCGGGGAGCGGGGGTGAGACGAGCGGGAGTGAGGGTGTTCATGCGGAAGCTGCCTCCAGGGCGACGACGGCGCGCGGGGCGCCCAGCAGGGCCTGGGCCGCGATCGAGACGTCGGTGGGGGTGACGGCGGCGAGTCGGCCGGCGACGGTGTCGGGGGCCGGGCGCTCGGCCGGCGGGAACAGCAGGGCGGCGCGGCCGTGGGCGACCGCGCGGGCTGCCGGTGCGTCGGCACGGCGGTGGCAGCCGGCCCGCAGCACGTTCACCGCGCGGCGCACCTCGTCGGCCGCGGGCGGCTCGGCGGCCAGAGCGGCGAGCGCCCGCAGCCAGCCCGCGGCGGCCTCCTCGGCAGCGGCGCCCCGAGGCCGGTGCCCCAGCACCAGCGCCAGGTCGGGCGCGGCGGAGGCCAGCCACTGCCCCTGGTACCCGCAGTGCACGCTCGCGCCGGCGGACCGGGCGCGGCGCAGCACCTCCAGGAGGACGACCTGCGCGACATACGCTCCGAGCCCCTGGCGCGGATCGGCCAGGGCGTGTCCGACCGCCACCGCGTCCCGGCCATAGGGCAGGGCGACAGGGGGTGCGACCGGCACCGCGTCCCTGCCGTACGGCACGGCTCCAGGCGGCGCGACCGGCACCGCGTCCCCGCCGTACGGCACGGCTCCAGGCGGCGCGACCGGCACCGCGTCCCTGCCGTACGGCAGGTCGACAGGCGGCGGCGCGACCGCCGCGCGGGCCTCGGCGGGGGCGGCACTCGCGCTCCCGTCAGCCGGTGCCCGCCACCCGGCGAACTCCCGCTCCACCAGCTCCCGTACCCGGCCCGCGGGCACGTCCCCGGCCACGCAGAGCACGGCCCGGTCGGGACGGTAGTGGCGCCGGAAGAACGCCTCCGCGTCGTCGGCCGTCACCCCGCGCAGTTCGGCGGGGGTGCCGTAGGCGTGCCGGGCGCCCGGGTGGACGGCGGCGAGCATGCCGTCCCACAGGCGGGTCCCGGCCCCGGCGGCGCGGATCTCCTCCGTGACGACGGCCGCCTCGGAGCGCACGGTCGCCGCGGCGGGCGCGAAGCGGAGCAGCCGCCGGGCCTCCAGGGCCAGCAGGCCGGGCAGGGCGTCGGCGGGCGCGACGGTGTGGAAGACGGTGTGGTCGCGGTGGGTCTCGGCGTCGCACATGCCGCCCGCCTCCTGCACCAGGGCCACATGACCGGCATCGGCGCCGTCCTGCTCGTCCCGCGGGAACATCAGATGCTCGACGAGGTGGGCGGTGCCGTGGCCGCCGGCCGGGTCGTCGTCGCCGCCCGCGGCCACGGTGAGCGCCACGGCGACGAGCCCGCGTCCCGGCAGCTCCTCGGTGACCAGCCGCAGGCCGGTGTCGAGGCGCGACTCGCCGTACGGTTCCGGCGTCACGGCAGCGGCCGGTAGACGGAGACACACATCTTGCGGCTGTCGCCGCCGTCGAAGGGCTGCTCGCGCCAGCCGGCGTAGCGGGCCGACAGCTCCAGGCGGGCGATCCCGGCCAGCAGGTCCAGTTCGCTGGGCCACAGATAACGCATCACCGTGCTCGCCGACCTCGGCGGCTCGCCGTCCAGGAACAGGGTGTTGTGCACCATCATGTTCTGCGAGGCGGGCAGCACCCCGATCGACTCGATCATCGCGCCGCGGCCGGCGATCGGGTACGTGGTGATGTCGTTCTTCCTCTGCACGTGGAAGTCGCTGGGGTCGAACGTCTCCACGACGACGTGTCCGCCGGGCGCGGTGTGCCGGGCCACCGCGTGGATCAGGGCGATCTGCTCGTCCGGGGAGACCGCGCAGCACAGCGCGTTGAACGGCGCGAGGACGACGTCGAAGGTGCGGCCCAGGTCCAGCGTGGCGAAGTCGGCCTGCACGGGGGTGATCCGGCCCTCGGGGTCCTTCTCGGCGAGCCGGGCGAGCATGCCGGCGGAGGAGTCGACGCCGTGCACCCGGAAGCCCTTCGCCGCGAGCGGCAGCGCCACCCGGCCGGTACCGACACCGAGTTCGAGCACGCTCGCGCCGGGGTCGGTGAGCGTACGGAGGAAATCACCGATGTCCTCCAGGTCCGGGGTACTCGGATAGATCTCGTCGTACACCTCGGCGAGCGCGTCACTGTAGGCGGTGGTGAGCGTGACGCCCAGGCCGGCGGGTTCGGTGGCGGGGGTGGTGGGTTCGGCGGCGAGGCCGGCGGCTTCGGTGGCCCGGCCGGCGGATTCCGGATCGGTCGCGGGGGATTCGGTGGCGGGGGATTCGGTGGCGGGGGCGGTCCGGTGGGTCATCGGCGGTCTCCGGGGCGGGTGGTGAGGTTGTGCTGCGGGTGGCGCGGGTCGATGCCCGCCTCAAGGAACGCCCGGACGACGTGGGCGTCCCGGTCACCGGGCTCCCCGTCGGCGAGGGCATGGGCGATGAGCCCGCTGGCGAGGGCGAACGCCCGGTGCTGTCCGAAGCTCATGCCGTCCTGGCCGGGGCGCGGATCCTCGGGGTCCCAGGCGGCGGCGATCCCGGGGGCCAGTTCCTCGGTGAACACGGACGTGTCGGGCGCGGTGGCGGTCCCGGCGTGCGGGACGAGCGCGGCCACGACCGCGCGCTCGCCCGGCCGGTGGTCGCCGTGCAGGTAGACGACGACCGAGTCCCGGCGCGGGAAGTCCTGCGGGTCGGACAGCACCTTGGCGTGGTACGACGCCCCCGCCGCCTCCAGCGCGCCGAGCGCGGCCCCCCACAGCAGGACGGCCGCGTCGGCGTCGCGCGCGTGCACGAAGAGCCGGCGTACGGGTCCGGCGGGGCGGGGCAGCGGACGGGAGCCCATGACGTAGAAGAAGCCGGGGGACAGCGCGGGGCGGGCGGCTTCCAGCGCGAGTTCGACGTACGCACCGGGCGCGGGCGGCACGGCCGGGGCCGACAGCCGGTCGGCGCGTACCCGGACGGTCGCCTCCGGCAGCCGTACCACGAGCTCGTCGCCGCCCGGGCGGGGCAGCACCTCGACCAGCCGGCCGCGCACCGGTGTGGTGGCGTGCGGTACCGCGGCGGCCAGCCGGCGTTCCAGCGCGGGGTCGCGCAGCGTACGCCGGGGCGGCGGTCCGTCGGCCCCGAACCCGCCCTGGCCGCGGCCCGCGTGGAACTCCTCGTACAGCGCGTTGGTGAGCCGGCCCCGCAGATCGCGGGGGCTGTCGGCGGTGACTGTACGCCCGCCGACGACGGCCTCCCGGCCCCCGTCCCCGACACGGACCACGCCCAACGCGCCGGCCAGCCGCGCCCCCAGCCCCCACACCGGCGCGCCGCCGGACGCGCCGGGAACCGGGGAGTCGTCGGACGCGCCAGAAACCGGAGAGCCGACGGACGCGCCGGAAACCGGGGAGCCGACGGACGGCTTCGCGACCGCCGAATCCCCGGACGGCTCCCGGGCCTCGGCACCCGCTGACAGCCGCGGGGCCGCCGAGCCTGCCGGACGTCTCGGGACCCCCACGCCAGAGGCGGGACGCGGGGCCGGGAAGTCGGCGAACGGCTCCGCGACCACCGCACCGGCCGACAACCCTTCAGCCACCGGGCCCCCGGACGACTCCCGAACCATCGAACTCCCGGACGACTCGCGGACCCCGGCGGCCGCAGACGGCTCCCGGACCCCGGCGCCCGCCGGCGGGCGCGGAGCCGAGGACGCCGCCGGGCGTCGCGGGGCCCCGATGCCAGAGGCGGGGCGCGCCGCCGGGGAGGCGGCGAACGGGTCCGCGACCAGCGCGCCGACGGACGGCTTCCGGAGCCCGGGGCCCGCCGGCAGGGGTGGTGCCGGGTGGTGCGGGGTCCCCGCGGCGGGGGTGGGGGCGGGTGTGGGCTGGGTCATCGGGGGCTCCCGTCGGGCAGGGTCAGGCCCAGGGTGTGGGCCGCGGTGGCCGGGGCGAGGAGGATCGTGCGGCCGATGCCGGCGGCGGCACGGGCGACCGGGTTGAGGGTGGCGTGCGACTCGGCGGTGGCGATCAGGCGGTCGTACAGGTGCCACCCGGCATACGCGGCGGCCCGCTCCGGCAGCCCCGGGTCGGGGACCCGGCACTCCCGATAGGCCTGCCAGAACGCGCCGATCCGCGGCAGATGGCGGCGCAGGCTCGCCGAGCCCCGGGCCACGATCTCCGCGTGCCCGAGCCCGAACCCCGCGCTCTCCCCGGCCACGGCCTCACCCGTCGGCGCGAACACCGAGTAGGTCGCGTGGAAGAGCCACTCCCCGGCGAAGGCGCCGACGTCCCGTGCGGGGTCGGCGAGCCGGAACTCCTCCCAGTCGCACAGGTGCAGGTCCCCCTGCGCGTCCCGGATGAACTGGTCGAACCGCAGGTCGCAGTGGACGGGCGCGAGCGGCACCGACGCCTCCAGCTCCCGCAGCCGGCGCAGGGCGGCGACGACCTCGCTGTCGTCCTGCACCAGCTGCCAGGCGGCGATCTGCGCCATGCTGCGTTCCAGGACGGCGCTCCAGGGCAGCGCCCGCAGCCAGGCGAGCGGCGGCAACGGGGCCTCTCCGGTGTCGAGGCGGTCGTCCGCGCCCAGCCCGTGCAGCGTGCCGACGGCGCGGCCGGCCGCCCGGCACAGCTCGTCGTCGAACTCCCCGTCCAGCGCCAGCTCGGCGCCCGAGCGGGCGTCCGGCAGCAGCCGGTGGACGCTCACCCCGGCCGCGGGGTCGGCGCCGAGGAGCTCCGGCGAGCGGAGCGGGGAGCCGGACGGCAGCCGGTCGGCGGCCAGTTCCTCGAAGGACAGGGCGCGCTGCAGTTCGGGGCAGCCGCCGTCGGGCAGCGGGGTGACCGTCTTGACGAAGACGTCCACGCCGGTGGTGGTCGGGCCGGCCCAGTTGTCGTTGCGGCCGCCGAAGGAGGTGACGGCCGTGGGGTCGAGGGAGCCGAGCCCGAGCCGGTCCAGCAGGGCGGACACGGCCGGTACGGCGTCCAGTTCGGTGGGCCGGTACCGCTGCCGGGTGCGCGGTCGGCCGCTGGTGGGGGTGGTCGTGGTCATGATGGGGCTCCCGGGACGGCGCGGCGGCCCTCCTCGTCGATGAGGTCTGCGATGAAGGCGGTGTAGGCGGGCAGTTCGTCGCTCCAGCCGCAGTACGCGGCGAAGTCCCGCTGGTGGGCGGCGATCCGTACGACGGCCGCCCGCGCGGCCCAGGTCCGGTCGGCGTCGGGCCCGTACCCGTCGAGCAGGACGCCGGACAGGTCGGCGGGGCCGGCCGGGGCGGGTGCGGACCAGGCGAGTTCGGCCAGGTCGCCCAGCAGCCAGCCGAGGTCGAGTTCGGGCCGGGCGGCACCCAGGTCCTCCCCGGTCAGCAGCGCCACCGGGGCGGGGCGCGCCGGCGGCACCAGGGTGCCCAGCGAGGCGAACCCGTGCACCAGTACCGCGTCCCGGCGTGGCTCCGCGAGCCCGTGGCACCAGGACCGCAGCCGCTCCAGCCGGGCAGGCCCCCAGGCCCGTACGACGTGCTCGCGCAGGCGGTGTACGGCCCCGCCCCCGGGCACCGCGGCCGGGTCGGCCGTGAGGTACGCGCGCAGCCGGGCCAGTGCGGGCGGGGTGTCCGCTGCGTCCGGGGCGGGCGTGGTGTGCAGGGTGCGCAGGGCCCGGCCCGCCGCGGCCAGCGCGTGCGCGACCAGTGTCCGGGCCTGCGGGCGGGGGTCACGCAGCCAGGCGGCGGCCGAGTGGGCGCCGTCGGCGAGGTGCACGAGCCCCGCCGCGCGGGGCCGGGGTACCGCCAGCCGGGCACCGGGGGTGTGCCGGGGGACGTACGCGGCGAGGGGTGCGGCGAGCGGGTCCGGCCGCAGCGGGCCGGGGCCGTGCCACCAGGTGTAGCGCCCCTCGGGCGTGCGGTGCACCCGGGTGGTCTGCAACCCGGTCGCGAACGCGGCGACGGCGACGTCGGCCGCGCCCGCCACATCGGCCGCGTCGGCCGCCTCGGACGCCACATGGGCCGCGTCAGCCACCTCGGACGCCACATCGGCCGCGTCAGCCACCTCGGCCGTGTCGACCACGTCTGTCACATCAGCCGTGTCAGCCACATCAGCCATGTCGGCCGTGTCAGCCACCTCGGTCGCGCGCGCCACAGCGACTACATCAGCCGCGTCGGCCACATCACCCGTACCGGCCACACCGGCCACACCGGCCACACCGGCCACACCGGCCACACCGGCCACTCTGGCCACACCGGCAGGGGAAGTCATCCGGCATCCCCTTCCGCCGCGCACCGCGCCCGCGCGTACGCCCCCACGCACAGCCCCATCAGCTCCGACAGCGGCATCGCGCCGCCGTCCTCCCGCTCACCGGTGCTCGCGCTGACCGCGGGCACGGTCGGCGCGACGACGACCCCGGGGCGGGACCGCAGCGCCTCCAGGTGCCCGCGCACCACGGGCTTGGACTGGGCGCCGGGCGGCAGCGAGGGGGCCACGCCCACCAGCGCGGACGTGGACTGCAGGGCGCACAGCAGCGGGGTGTCGGCGAGGCCGAGGGCGTAGCGGCCGAGGAAGTGCAGGGTGGCCGGGTGGACGAGAACCAGGTCGGGCCAGCGGGCCAGGTCCACGTGCGGGGTGGCGCCGGGTGCGGCCTCGTTCCAGTCGTCGGTGACGACGTCCCGGGCGCACAGCGCGGAGATCGCGTCCGCCGAGACGAAACGCCGTGCCGAACGGGTCAGCACGACCCGTTTCTCCATTTCCGGAAAGGTGTTGCCCAGCCAGTTGATCCAGAAGGGCAGGAAGGACACGCTGAGCGCGCCCGTGCCCACCACGAGAACCCGCCGGAATCCGGGGTCCGCGACACCGGTGGGGTCCACACCGGTGGAATCCATCCTGCCTCCTGGGGAAAGTGCGAATACTGCCCGGGGAGGGGCGGGCAGCCCCTCCCCGCGGGTCACCGGACGACGTGTCCGGTGCTCAGCACTTCTTCTCGATCGTCTTGGCGGTCAGCGAGCCCAGAGCCGCGGCGCACTGCTGCGAGGAACGCGCGGTGATGATGGTGGCGCGGATCGCCCACGGGATGGTCGGGCTGAACGCGGGCGCCGCGTCCTTGCCGTCGTACAGGCCCAGTTCCTCGGCGGAGGTGTAGGCCGTGTAGCCCTCGAACAGGTCCTTCTCGGTCTGCGTGGACTGCATTGAGAATCTCTCCCTTTTCTGCGGCGGAATGACGTGGACCGGCCTTTCCGGTCCGGTGCCGTCCGCTGCGACGAGAGAAATCTGCATGCGGTGAACCCCTTGCCGCCATTGTCAGTTACGGCATTGCCGCATCCGGCAGTACCGCCCCCGGCATTGCCGCATCCGCCAATACCGCGCACCCCCCGCCCGCACGTAGAAACGTCAGGGTGAACACACCTGAACCGGCGACCCCCCAGGACCCCCGGCCGTCCCCCCGGCCGCCGCTGCGGGCCCTGCTCGCCCACGCGCGGCCGCACCGGAGCGTCCTCGTGCTGGTCCTGGTGCTGACCCTGGCGGGCAGCGCGGCGGGACTCGCCCAGCCGATGGTCGTCGAGTCCGCGCTCACCGCGCTGATGACCGGCCACGGCCTGGGCGGTGAACTGCTGCTGATGGTGGGCCTGTTGGCGGTGTCCATCGGGCTCACCTGGACCCAGGCGCTGCTCAGCGAGCGCACCGCCGAGAAGGTCGTCCTGCATGTGCGCCGGGGGCTCGTGCACCGGCTGATCCGGCTGCGCAGCGCCGAGTTGGACCGGGTCGAGCCGGGCGGCCTCACCACCCGGGTGACCTCCGACAGCACCCTCGTGCAGCACGCGGCGACGAGCGGGGTGATCCAGCTGCTCGACGGCGGCGTCCATCTGCTGGCGACGATCGTGCTGATGGGCATGACGAGCCTGCCGCTGCTCGGCATCACCTCCGGGGTGCTGATCGTGGTCGGCGTGGCGATGGGCGTGGTGATGCCGCGGATCCGCCGGGTCACCACCCGGGCGCAGACGGCGGTGGGCGAGATCGGTGCCGCGCTCGACCGCGCGCTGGGTGCCGCCCGTACGGTGAAGGCCAACGGCGGCGAGGCGACGGAGACCGCGCGGGCCGTGGCCGCCGCCGAGGACGCCTGCCGGGCGGGCCTGGCCGGGGCCCGCTACCACGCCGTGATCGCGGTGCTGTCGGCGCTGGTCGTCCAGGCCTCCTTCCTGGCCGTCATCGGCTTCGGCGGCGCGCTGGTCGCCACCGGCACGCTCGACCTGGCCGCGCTGATCGCCTTCCTGCTGTACCTGTTCAACCTCGGTGGCCCGGTGCTGTCCCTGGTCGGCGGCACGACCTCGCTCCAGCAGGGGCTCGGCGCCCTGGCCCGTATCGAGGAGGTCCGGCACATGGAGATCGAGACGGATGTCGACGAGACCCCCGCCCGGCCGGCCGGCCCGCCCCCGCGCGTGACCCTCCAGGACGTCACGTTCGCCTACCCGGGCCGTGCCTCGACCCTCGATCGGGTCAGCCTGACCGCCCCGGCGGGCGCCGTCACCGCCCTGGTCGGCCCGTCCGGCAGCGGCAAGACGACCGTCTTCTCGCTCCTGCAGCGGTTCTACGACACCGGCTCGGGCCGCATCCTCCTGGACGGCACCGACATCACCGCGCTCAGCCGCGCCGAGGTGCGCCGCCGTATCGCCTACGTCGAGCAGGACACCCCGATGCTCGCGGGCACCCTGCGCGAGAACCTCCTGTACGCCGCGCCCGACGCCCGCGACGAGGACGTGGCCCGGGTGCTGCGGGACACCCTGCTGGACTCGCTCGTCGCCCGGCTCCCGGACGGCCTGGACACGCAGGTGGGCGCCCGGGGCCTGGCCCTGTCCGGCGGTGAGCGGCAGCGGCTGGCCATCGCCCGGGCCCTGTTGCGCCGGCCGCAGGTGCTGCTGCTGGACGAGGCGACCGCGCACCTGGACGGGGTGAGCGAGGCCGCGCTGCGGCAGACCGTGGAGCGGGCCGCCGAGCACTGCACGGTGCTGCTGATCGCCCACCGGCTGTCCACGGTGACCTCGGCGGACCACATGGTGCTGCTGGCCGACGGCCGGGTGCGCGACCACGGCCGGCACGACGAACTCCTCGGCCGCGACCGTCTCTACCGCGATCTCGCCGCCACCCAGCTGACGTCTTCGGGAACGTGAGACGTCCGTCGTCCGTCCCCCATGACGTACGACTCTTGACTTTCCCTTTACCGGCACACCGACCGGACAGCAACAGCAAAGGAACGACCCGCATGCCGAAGGACCCGGCACACAAGCCCACACCCGACGCCCGGCCCGAGGAGCACGAGCGGTACGGGGAGCACGGGGAGCAGGAGGGGTACGGGGAGCACAGGGAGCACGGGGAGTACGGGGACGAGCCGGAGGAGCGGCCCGTGGCCGAGCACGTCTCGCAGGACGACCGCTTCGGTGCGATCACCGTCCGGCTGGACGCCCGGGAGGGCGAGGTGAGCGTGACGGGCGCGTCGGTACCCCGGGTCGTGCTGCGCCGTGCGCCCGGCACGGACCCGGCGGACCATGTGCCGATCGGCACCCGGGACGGCGCCCGCCTGACGCTCACCGTCGACGGCGCCGAGGCCGAGGTGGACCCCGCGAAGGGCCGGCTGACCCGGCGTTCGTACCGCGTCGACGTCCGGCACGGGGACCGCTCCTGGCGTCTGGTGCCCGACTCGATCCCGGGCAGCCGGCTGCTGCGCGGCGAGGAACGCCTCGGGGACTTCACCTCGGAGGGGGACGGACGGGTGGGCGCCGAGTGGGACGAGGACGCCGCCGCCGACGCCACGGACGCGGCCCTCGGCTACGCGCTGGCCGCCGCGTTCGGCACCGGGGCGCAGCCGATGTGGATGATCGCGATCGAGATGGTCGGCGACATGCTTCCCGGCTGACCACCCGTCACGCACGTCCTGGGCCCCCTCCGGTGGCGTACCGGAAGGGGCCGGGGTGTCGCAGGGATCAGCCGTGGTCGGCCCGGATGTCGTCGGCGTACAGGTGCGAGACGATCGCCGCCTGGAAACGCGACGTGAGGTCGAGCTTGCGCACGATGCTGGCGGTGTGCGCCCGCACCGTCCGCTCCGCGATGCCCAGCCGGCGCGCGAGCCAGCGGTTCTGCTCGCCGGTGGCGAGCAGCAGCAGCACCTCCCGCTCCCGTTCGGTGAGCGTGGAGAAGTCCGGCGCGGCGTCCTGTACGACAACTGTCATGTGGTTCCCCCTGGGTGCGATCGGTCGTCCGGCCCTCCAGCCTGCCAACCGACGCGCGCCCGCACGGGTCCGACGGCGCGCAGCTTGTTGCAATCCGGACGACATGATCATGCGAATCCTTGACCAATGCATTACCTTGTGTTGGCATCAATTCGGTGGATTCCGCATCACCGGCGTCAGCTCGGCCCGACCAGCCGTGCCGGCCCCGTGCGCCCACCGAGCCCGGTCGGAACGGGAGAACACGGGGGAAGGATGAACAGTGCGGGCAGCATGGCGGCGTTGGGGCTCTCAGGCACGGAGGAGCGTCTCTACCGGCACTTCCTGCGCAATCCGGGGACGTCGGCGGAGGACCTCCATCTGCTGCTGCACGCCCCCCGGGGCGAGGTCCGGGGGGCGCTGGAGCGGCTGACCGGCCTGGGCCTGCTGCGGCGCGACCGGCGCACGAGCGGACACGACACGCTGACGGCGGCGGATCCGGAGGCCGCGGTCGGCCTGCTCACCGACCGCCGGCTGAACGAACTGCACCACGAGCTGCGGCAGGTCACCCGGCCCCAGCACCTGGTGGCCGAACTCCGCGCCGACATGGGTGCGCACACCCCGGCCGGCGGTGGAGTGGAGCGGATGACGAACCTCACCCAGATCCGCGACCGGATCGACGACCTGGCGTTCTTCGCCCGCCACGAGGTCCTCTCGGTCGAGCCGCACACGGCATTCACGCCCGAGAACATCGCACACGCCCGCCCCCTGGACAGCCGCTGCCTGCGACGCGGTGTACGCATCCGCAGCGTGGTGCCCAAGGAGGCGCTGGACGATCCGGCCACCGCGGCCTATCTGCGGGAACTGGGCGCCCAGGGCGCCCGGATCCGGCTCTGCGCCGACCTGACGGAACGGGTCCTGGTCTACGACCGCCACACCGCCCTGGTCCCGGCCGATCCCGCGGACACCTCCCGGGGTGCCCTGCTGGCCCGGGAACCGGGCCTGGTCGCCAGCATCCTGGCCCTGTTCGAGAAGATCTGGGACCGGGCCACCGACCTCGCGGCCCTGACCGGGGACAGCACGCCGGACGCCGGGGCGCTCTCCCCCGTCGAGCTGGAGGTCCTGAAGTCGATGTGCCGGGTCGCCAAGGACGAGATCGGCGCCCGCGAACTGGGGGTGTCCCTGCGCACCTACCGCCGGCACGTCGCCGACGTCCTGCGCACCCTGAACGCCGGCAACCGCGCCCACGCGGCCCTACTGGCCCGGGAACGCGGCTGGATCTGACATCCGCCACGCCCCCAGCGCCGGGTCGGCGAGCACCCGGGCCAGCCAGACCCGCACCGCGCCGGGGGCGGAACTCGACGGCGGCCGGATCCGCAGCAGGATCCGGCCCTCGTCCTCGTCGAGCCACCAGGTGTACGCCCAGTCGGCGGGCAGCCGGGCGGCCACCCTGATCAGGGCGGTGGCCGCCGGGGCGGGGCCGGCCGCCGCGCGGACCAGTTCCAGTTCCTGGAGACCCGCCGCGGCGACGCCCTCGTTCACTGCCAGCCGTTCACGGACGAGGAAGCCGACTCTCGCATGGTGTGTGCCGTAGCTGCGCTGCCCCAGTACTTCATGATCACGACTCTGCCACCCGTGGGTGCGGGCACTGAAGGGGAGCCGTTGTCAGGATCCTGCACAGCCCGGGACACCTTCATGCCAGCCGGCCGCCGGACCCCTCAGGAGTTCAAGGGAGGGCAAAGAGCGATACAACCAACCTCTTTACTCGCGAGTCGTGATCACCGCCAACCGAATGCCGCCCCCCTCCCCGGCCCCACGACCCGACGAGAGAACCGAATGAACCCAGCCAGACGCGTGACCGCCGCCGCCGTCGTACTCGCCGCCGCCGGCGGTCTGTCGAGCGCGGTCACCACGCCCGCCTCCGCCGCCACGGCGTGCACCTCGCCGACGTACACGCGGACGTTCTACGCGAACACCACGTTCTTGGGCACACCGAAGAAGACGGACTGCGACAGCGCCGTCGACCAGACCTGGAGCGGCGCCCCCGCCACCGGTCTGCCGAAGGACGGCTTCGGCGTCCGCTGGACCGTCACCCGCGACTTCGGCTCCGGCGGCCCCTTCACCCTCGCCGCGACCGCCCAGGACGGCATCCGGGTCTACCTCGACGGCACCCGGAAGATCGACCTGTGGAAGGACGTCTCCACCCCACAGAAGAAGACGGTCGACGTCACCGTCCCCGCCGGCCGGCACACCCTCCGCGTCGACCACGTCAACTGGACCGGCACCGCGGCCGTCTCCTTCACGTACGCGCCCCGGCTGTCGGCCACCGCCGACAGCGTCAGGCCCCTCGTGCCCACGGGCACCTCGGTGACGTACGACGCGGCGACCGGCAAGGCGAGGACCAGCTGGGCCCGGAACAAGGAGATGGACCTCGCGGGGTACCGCGTCTACCGGCGCGCGCAGGGCACGCCGTTCGGCGCCACGCCGCTCGCGACGACCACCTCCACGTCGTACACCGACGCCACCCTGCCGCGCTCGGGCGGGACCTACTACTACGAGGTCCGCGCCTACGACCGCGCCGGCAACGAGTCGGCGGGCACGACGGACCAGCCCGTGACCACCGTCGACCGGATCGCGCCGGCCGTGCCCTCCGGGGTGACGGGCAGCAGCGGCGGCAAGGGCGTGAGCCTCAGGTGGAGCGCGGTGGCGGAGGCGACCTCGTACCGCGTCTACCGTGCCACGAGCGCGGACAGCGCCTACACCCGCATCGCCACCACCGACAAACCGTCCCACCTCGACACGTCCGGCAGCCTGGGTGCGCGCTACTACTACCGCGTCACGGCCGTCGACGCCGCCGGCAACGAGTCCGGACGGTCGGCCACGGTCAGCGGCGTGCACCTGGACGAGACTCCGCCGTCCGCGGTCACCGGACTGACGGTCACCCCCACGGGCTACGGCTTCCACCTCACGTGGGACGCCAACCCGACACCCGACCTCGCCCGGTACGTCGTCTACGCCGGTGAACTCATCGGCGACGACGAGGAGAAGGTCTGCTCGGCCCACCAGGTGGAGTGGCTGTTCACCGACACCACGTCCTACGACTACCCCACCCTCCCGGACGGCGAGGAGCGCTGCCTGTTCGTCGACGCGGTGGACGATGACTGGAACTCCCACTTCGAGTGGACCCGTTCGCCGAACATCGTGGTCGCGACCGAGCGGGACACCACCCCGAGCGTGCCGACGCCCGAGGGCTCACCGGTCGACGTGGACGCCTTCGCGAAGGACGGCGTCGTCGGGCTGACCTGGAACACGGTGGCCGATGCCACCGGCTACGAGGTCTACCGCTGGAACGCGGACACGCACGCGTACGAGAAGCTGGCGGCCACCGAGCAGACGTCCTACGTGGACAACGGCGCCCCGGCCGGCACCACCCAGTACTACCGGGTGACGGCCCGGTACACGGACGGCACCGAGTCGGCGCCCGGAGCGGACCACGCGATCCTCACCCCCTGAGCGCGACGATAGGGGCCCGGCACTCCGGGCCCCTCCCTCCTGCGCCCGCCGCTCACTTCGCCCGGGCGAGCACCACCGTCCAGCGTCCCGACGGGGAGTCGAGGTCCTCGATGCGGTCGAGTTTCCATTCCTGGCCCTGGACCGGGAAGACGTCACCGGGTACGAGGTCGTGGTGGGCGCCCGCACCGCCCGAGGACACGTACAGCCGGACCGTCGGGAACTGCCCCGGGCGTCTGTTGACCTGCATGACGCTGAACTTGGCGATGCCCCACCTGAGCTGTTCGGAGGGTCGCAGGGTGACTTCTTCCGCCCCCGGCCGCGTCACCGCGCCCCCGGGTCGTACTTGCGCAGGGACGCCTGGACCTCGGCGGCGTAGGGGCCCTCCCACCACGGGATCGTCTCCACCAGGACCGGCTTGGTACCGGAGGCGAGGACCAGGGCGCGGCCGGGCGGCATCGCGCCGAGGTCGGAGACCTGCAGGACCCGCTCGCGGCGGACGGACTCGCTGACCGTGCGGGCGCCGGACCAGCCGTACGCCTCCGACTCCCGGCTGGTCTGGTACTCACGCAGCTCGAACTCGCCGGCCAGCTCGCTCAGATCGCCCAGGAAGCGGGTGTCCGAGACGCCACCGCCGTACACCCGGACGTTCGCCGCGGACCACAGCTTCTCCATGCCGCGCTCGCCCCACACCTCGATGCCCTGCGCCCAGGACTGCAGGATCGTCATCAGGATGATGCCGCGCGAGCCGTAGTGCGAGTACAGATCGGGCAGGGAGCGCCAGCGGCAGACGTTCGCCGCCTCGTCCAGGACACCGATCAACGGCAGCGGAAGGCGGCCGCCGCGCTGGGTGGTGGCGTACTCCTCCGCCGCCTCGACGACGGCCACGGTCAGCGCGGTCACCAGCGGACCCGCGCTGTCCCGGCCCTCGCGGGACAGGGAGTACAGCGTGCCGCCGGTGCGGACGAACGCGTGCGGGTCGAACTCGGGCGCCCGCGGGTCGGCGGGCGGGGTCACCCAGCGGTTGACCTCGGGGTTGATCAGGCAGGACGCCATCTGCTGGGCCACGCCGTAGATACCGCTGCGCTGCTTGTCGGGGGCGGTGATGACACCGTTCAGCCCGTCGGCGGCCATGGTGTGCCCGGCACCGCGCAGGATCCGCTCCGGGGTGTCGTCCTTGGGGTTGGACAGCCAGCTGTAGATCTGGGTGATGGGTGCCTTGGCGCAGGCGGCGGCGAGCAGCAGGTTGGCCAGCAGGTCCTGGCCGGCCGGGTCGAAGAAGGCGTCGGTGGAGGCGTTCGCGTCCCGTGAGCCGGACGCGAAGTGGTCGGCCATCTTGCGGGCCTTGGCGACGTCGGTGACGTACGACAGCGGATTCCACCACCAGCTCGGCGCCTCCGCGGCCACCTGCTGCGGGTCGAAGACCCACACCGGGCCGCGGGCGGCGCGCGGACCGCGCGTGGCGTCCACGATGTCCCGCTTGTTGGAGGTGACGAGGACCGCGCCGGGTCCGTCCAGGATCGCCGGAACCGCCCGCCGGGTGGTCTTACCGGTGCGCGGCCCCCAGATGTCGACGTGCATGTCCTCGTACGAACCGAACAGCGGCTGGCGGCCCTTGACGGACCGGCCGATGAACACGCCCGGGGTCTTCGCCTGCACGCCGAGCCGCTCGGCGGTGGCCGCCGCGCCCTTCATCGTCAGCTTGCCCAGTTCCTCGCCCTTCGCGAGGTGCTGGGCGGCGCCGTCGACGTCGGGCTTGTTCTTCCGGCGCTGCAGGAACCGGTACACGGCCAGACCGAGGATGCCGAGGACGACGGCCTCCCCGGCGGCGACCGCGCTGGCGGCCGAACCGGGCCAGCTGTAGTCGCCCTTGACCATGGCGACGAGGAAGGACAGCGGGTTGCCGGGCGGTTCGGCCGCGTGGGCGAACGACGCGCCCACCTTGGCGGCCAGCCAGGCACCGCCGACGCCCAGCAGCACGACGACGATCAGGATGACGATCTCGGTCGTCCAGTCGTCTTCGGCGCGGGGTTTCTTCTGCTGTTCTGTGGTCACCGCTCTATCCCTTCTGCGGCGCGAAGACGAAGAAGTCGCCGGCGAACAGCACACCGTAGCCGTCGGCGGTGAACTGCAGCGCCGAGCCGTCCCCCGGGCCGTCGGCGTCGCCGTCGAGATTCTTGCCGAGGACCTTCCTGGTGGCCATGTCCACAGCTGTCAGTCCGAGGTCCGGACCGGCGTCGGCGAAGAGGTTCTTGTCGGTCGGCAGTGCCAGCGGCGTGAGGCCCTGCTCGTCCTCCCCCTGCCGCCACAGCTCCTTGCCGGTGGTCACGTTCCAGGCGACCGCGCCCGCCCCCATCCGGGTGACGGCGGTGGAGCCGTCCGCGGACAGGACGGTCTGCAACCGGTCCACGTTGCCCGTGTCCACCTGCGGACCCTCGGCGAGCAGCCGGCCGGTCCTGAGGTCGACCACCGTGAGCAGCGCGCCGTGCGCGGAACCGGCCGGCAGGTCCCAGATCAGCAGGCCCTTGTCGGCGGTGAGCGGGTGCAGCACGGGCGGGTTGTCACCGTCGTCCTTGGCCAGGGCGGCGGGACGACCGACGTCGTCGAGCGTCCACATCTCCTTGCCCGTACGGCGGTCGCCGACGACCAACTTGCTGCCGCTGCCGTCCACGATGTCGTAGGTGCTGTGGACGTAGTAGCCGAAGCCGCTGCCGAGCGGGTCCTGGTCGTCGCCCCGGTCGTGCACCTGGACGGCGGCCCCGCCGCCGATCGGCGCGTACGTGCTGGTGCCGGACCCCTCCTTCAGAAGCAGATGGCCTGCTTCCGCGGTCAGATCGGTGTACTCCTCGCCGGTGTACGAGGAGCGGCCCAGGACCGCTCCGGAGGGTGCGTACGCGGTGTACGTCGTCCTGACCGTGGCCTTCTTCAGCCCGTCGGCCGGGACTTCGTCGCCGTCCACCACCAGGAGGGCCGGCGAGCCGTCCTTCCAACTGGTCACTTGGACGTACGCGGAGGCGCCGCCGGAACGCTCGGTCGGCCATGCGCCGGGGGTGTCGGTGTCGACCGTACGGCGCACCCGGCCCGTGTGCGCGTCGTACAGGCGGACGCGGTAGTGACGGTCGACCGTCTGGTTCGTGTCGTCGGTCTTGGACAGATCCTCGGTCAGGACGACGGCGTCACCGATCACGCAGGTCTGTGGGTCGTAGTCACCCGCGACATGGGCCGCGGCCTTGGCCGCCGGGTCGCCCGGGCAGCCGTTGTCATGGCGTGCCGCCACGCTCCAGACAGGTGTCCTGGCCAGTCCCGGCAGAGCGGCCCCCTTGTAGGCGGGCCAGGCCTGCCGGGTGGCGGAGGCCGATGCCCCGGCGGTGGGACGGCCGCCCGCGTCGGCCTCCTTGCCGTCGCCTCCGCCACAGCCCGTGAGCACGCCCAGGGACAGCATCACAGCGGCGGTGGCGACGAACTGACGCCTAGTCACTTACGCTCCCTTTTCCTTTCCATTGCCTTCGACCGGGTCGGTGCCCTTGGGGATCGGCACGCGGTAGACACCGGTGATCGTGTCCTGGACGTCCCAGGTGCTGAACTCCACCGTCTTGCCGGGCCGCGGAGCGTGGAGGATCTTGTGGCCCTTGGGGTCCCAGACCAGACCGACGTGCCCGGAGCGGCCGTTGCCCTCCGGCCGGAAGAAGATCACGTCACCGGGCTGCGCCTCGGAGAGCGAGACCTTGTACTTGCTGAGGTACGGCTGCTGCTCGTACGTCGTCCCACCGATGTTGATCTTCCCACCGCTGGCCATGTAGTACGCCCACTGCGTGAAGCTGGAGCAGTCGAAGCTGGTCGGGTTCTCGCCCTGCAGCCGCGGGGCCCCGTACACGTACGGCACACCGATCCCGCGCTGCGCCCAGCTCAGGACCGCCCGGACCACCGGGTCGTCGGCGTCGGGGATGACGCCGGAGGCACCGGCGCCGTCGGGCGACACGGACGCGCCTCCGTGCTGCTCGGCGCACTCCGCGTACTGTGCGTCCCTGCCCCCCTTGTCCGAGCCGGGGACGGTCCCGTAGTCGGGGTCGGCGGTGACCTTCCCCTTCATCCAGTCCTCGGGGTCGACCATGCCCGGCCCCTGGTCCTGACCGGCCACGAACGGGTTGTCGACGCCGGGCAGGAGCACCTCCCAGTGCAGATGCGGCCCGGTGACGTTGCCGGTCGCGCCGACCGTGCCGATCAGATCGCCGCGCTTGACCTGCTGCCCGACGGACACCTTGATCGACGTCTGGTGGCCGTACAGCGTCATCACGCCGCCCGCGTGCTGGATCTCCGTCATGTTGCCGTAGCTGCCACCGGGGCCCGCGTGGACGACCTTGCCGTCGGCAGGGGCGTAGATCGGGGTGCCCGCGGACGCCACCAGGTCGAGGCCGGTGTGGTAGCCGAGGCTCCACATGGCGCCCGTTTCGTGGTAGCGGGTCCCCAGCGTGTAGGTGCCCTGCTTCATGGGCCACTGCCAGTCCTTGCCGGTGGCGGCCGGCTTCTTGTCGGCGAAGGCGGCCGGCGTCACTGCGGTGGTGTACGCCGCCGGAGCCATCGCCGTGGTGACGCCGCTGTTGTCGCCGCCGTCCAGTGGCGGGGTCGACCAGGAACGGGGCGGTGAGGAGGCGATGGACAGCGCCGAGCCGGGCTGTGCGTCGTTGCCGACCGGCTCGGGGATGTCGGACTTCTTGCCGAGGGTCGGGAAGGAGGGGTTCTTGTCGATGGTCTCCTTCAGATGCGCGTACCAGCGCTTGATGAGGTCCTTGTCGCCGGTGAGCACACCGCGGTAGCGGGCGGCCTGGGTGAGGACGACCCGCGGGTAGATGGTGTTCGAGGCGGTGGAGCCCGAGTAGCCGAGGAGTGCCTTCCACGGCTGGGACTCCGCGTGCAGGGCGTGCAGGTAGTTGGCGGCGCCCCAGGCGGCGTCGTCGACGTTGTACAGGTCCTTCTTGCCGTCGCCGTTGCCGTCGGCGCCGTACTGGTTCCAGGCGGGGTGGCCGAACTGCAGGATGCCCATGTAACCGAGGGAGTTGGCGCCGCCGGGAGCCGCCGAGGGGTCCTGACCGTACTTGGTCTCCTGGTACATCTGCCCGACGATGAGCGTCCAGTCGAGGCCGTCGTAGCGCGCGGCGGCGCGCATGGCCGCCAGGATCATCTTCGGGGGTATCTCGTTCCGGGCCGTCGCGCTCGGCATGTACACCTTCCCGGCGGGCATGATCGGGTTGGTGGCGGCGGCGTCACCGGTGTTGCCGGCGCTCGCGTTGTCCGAGTAGTCCTCGCAGGAGGCCGCGGCCACACCGGCCGACATGCCTCCCAGCATGGCGCCCAGCAGCACCAAGACGAGACCGACGATCCCGGCGATCGGCAGGAAGCCGCCGCCGACGATCCACATCCACTTGCGGTTGTTCTTCTTGCCCCCCTCGGGACCCTTGCCGCCCTGACCCGCCTGCCTGGCCGCCTTCGCCGCCTTGGCGACCTTCGCCGCCCTGCTGGCGGCGGCCAGCACTGCCGGAGCAACCATGCCGGCTCACGCCCCTGAATCGTCGGAGGCGCCCACGTCACCGAGGCCGAAGACGTCGAATCCCGAGACGAGCCAATGGCCTCCGACCTCCTTGACGGACACCAGCCATCGGTTGGACTCCGTGGTGGTCCTGCCGCCCGCGGTACGCGTGGCGGTCACCCTGACCAGGCTGGAGATCGACCGGCCGCTGTCGCGCACCAGATCGTCCGAGACGACGGCGTCGCGCACGACGACGGCCGTTCCCTTGGACGAGCACCGATCGGCCCGGCAGGTCGCCCACGCCTTGCCCGTGGGCAGGGAGGTGAGCTGCTTCATCCGGATGTCGTCCGTGGTCAGACGCAGCAGCGGGGCGCTCCAGGACGCCGTGTCACTGCTGTGGTCGTAGGTGTTGAGACCGGCCATGTACTGGGCCATGGCCTCATGTGCGTCGGAGGCCTCGGCGGACGTGATGATCGGCTTGACCGCACCGCCCTTCGCGTCACCGCCGCCCTGGTCCGCGCCTCCGTCCGAGCCCGAACCGCCCTGTCCGCTCGTGAGGGTGGGCGCCGGGGAACCACCGCCCCCGTCGCCTCCGTCGCTCCCGTCGAAGACGGTGAACACGGTGAGCACGGCGACCAAGAGAACGCCGAGCACGGCCAGGGCCAGCAGCCCCGCGCGCTTGTTCTCCTCAGGCAACTCCACGTTCCCGCGCCTCCCTAGTGCGAGCCGGTACGGCGGGTGACCGGGACACGGTAGGGGGAGGTCGGCCGGCCGGGGCGGCGGGAATTCCCCGCGGGGAAAAGGGCGGGAGGGCGCGGGAAACGAGAGGAAAGCGGGTGTCCGGCGGGTGCCTTCAGCGGATGCCCGGGATTATCTTCCGGTCCACGTCATGGCGGAGCCGTGGGCGAAGGACCACGCGCGCCCCACCGGTTGGGGCACCGAGCAGAAGCCGACGCCCACCTGTCACTCCGGTCGCGCGTCCACCGGCAGAGGATCGAACGGGTACGCCGTGTGGCCGTCCTTGGGCGAACAGGCCGCGAACGGGCCGTTGTCGGGGTCCATCAGGATCCTCAGATGCGGGTCGGCGTGGTGCAGCCACCACGTCGACATGCCGAGCGCCGGGTCCTGCCGCAGGTGTTCCCAGGCCAGCCACATCGCGGAGAGCCGGGCGCCGGCCTCGGGGTGCTCCCACCACGCCGGGCACCAGGTGGTGGAGGTGCCGTTCACCCGACGGCGGATCATCTGGGAGAGGTAGTCGGAGACGAAGGCGTAGACGTCCGCGAAGTAGAACTGCGGCTCTTCCTCGGTCGGTTCTGCGGCTGCGGTCATCGCTCCACTCCAGCGGGCTGCTGCTCGGGCATCGGGGGCGGCAGGGACAGGGCCGCGGCCGGGTTGAGGACTCCGTGACCGGCGGTCGGACCACGCGGGGCCGCCGGCATGGCGACGGGGCGGATCGCGACGCCGGGCAGGAACTCGTTCACCGCGGCGGGCTGCGGTGCACTCCCCTTGGCGTTCAGTTCCTCGTAGGAATCAGCGAGTTGCAGTCGCCCCAGCGCGGCTTCATGGTCGTCGCGCAGCCGTTCCGGCACGTCGACGCCCCCGAGCTTGGCCGCGAACTCCTTCGGGGACTTCCGGGGGTCGAAGTCCTCCATGAGCACCTGCGCCCGCATCGCGTCGTCGGCGATCAAAGCGTCGATCTCCGGCGGAAGATGCTCATGCCGGGGCGCGGGCAGCGGAAACTTGATGTTGTCCTTGCCGACCTGCTCGTGGGCGAGCAGACGCGGGAGTTCGTCCTTGCCGAGGACGGAGAACGCGGCGACGTCGGTGGCGAAGGCGACGACCGGTCCCTGAGCGGCCTCGGCGTAACGCTGGGAGACGGTGGACCAGACCTCGGGCGCGAGGGCGTTCACCGCCTCCTCGTCGAGCCCGTAGTCCCGGACGAGGGCGTCCTTCACGTGGTCGTTCCAGAGCTGGTACGAGTCGAGCCGGCTCCCGGCCGGGGTGTCCTCCAGCACCTGGAAGCCACGGGAGCTGCCGCACGCCTGCGCCAGGTAGCGGTGCCCGATCGGCTCGGACGCCCCCTCGGGCTGCGACATGTACGACCAGAAGGCACGGACCTCACCGCGGTCCTCGCGGGTGACGGACCCGGTGCCCGCCACGTCCCGCACGAAGGACATCAGGTCCGGCACGTCACGGCCTTGCGCATGCGCCTCCCGCCAGTCCGTGTAGATGCGCTGGGCCACCGATTCGCCCGCCTCCTGCGACTGTGGCTCCGCCTGGCGGTAGGCACGCTGCCGGGCCTCGGCCTCCGTGATCTCCTCCCTGGTGGGAGGGGAGTCGAAGCTCACCCGGCGCCCCCGGTCACCGTGGCCGCGCGGGCCGTGAGGCAGATCATCGACCCGCCGGGCAGGTCCTGCGTCCAGGTGGGGAACGACACCGACTGGTCGAGGACGAGAACGGCCCCGTCCGCGCTCCTGGGTGCCCAGTAGGCCAGCCGGTACGGGCTGCGCTTGCTCAGCCGGGACTGCCGGTCCCTCCAGAACGCCGGCGTCGGCGGCTCCGGGAAGTCCTCGGCGTCCCAGGAGCCCGCCCACACGGGAGCACCCAGCACGCCGACCGCGGCATCCAGGTAGCCGGGCCACGCCTGGTCTGCGCTGCTCAGCACCGAGGCGTTCTCGGCCGCCTCGCCGGCCCGCACCTGCCAGGCGTCGTAGCGCACGCTGGAGACGGGGCTCCACTGACCGTTCGAGTAGAGCGTCAGCTCGCCCCCGCTGCGCCCCCGCACCACCAGCTGCCGGTCGAACGTCAGCGGCTCCCAGCCGTACCGCCCACACCACTGCCGCAGCTCGCTCCCGCCCTGCGGCGGACCCGCCCACACGGAGGCCCAGTCGACCTCCCGCAGCACGGCCAGCTCGGTGGCGAGGGCCTGCGGAGTGCGTCCCGTCGTCTCCGTCAGCATGTGGTTTCTCCCGGTCGGTCGAGCGGACGGTCAGGTCAGGAAGATACCGAGGAGCAACAGCACCACCACGATCGCGCCCATCACGATCCGCGCCGTCGGATCCTCGCGTTCCCACAGGTCATGGACGACCGCCCAGCCGGTCAGCCGCGCGGCGCGGCCGCCGTGGAGACGGTCCCCCAGGCTCTGCTCCTCCTCGTCCTCCGCGTCCGCGGCGGGCGCCTCCGCGGCGGGATCCGTGTCGATGCCGACCGGCAGCCCCTGCTGCTCCTGCGCCACCAGCACCATCTGTTCGAGGAGTTCGGGGATGGTGTGGGGGGTGAGGGGGTGGGCGAAGATCCCGTACGGCGTCTGCACGCACAGGCGGGCCTGCCAGGGATTGCCGGGCTCGTAGCCGTCCACCCAGGCGTGCTCGGCCGGGAAGACCTGCGGGACCTGCGCCGCCTGCGGAGCCTCGACGGCCTGCGGAGCCAGGGGGACCTGCGCGGCCGGCGGGGTGTACTGGACCGTGGGCACCTGCTGCGCTGCGCCCCAGGCGCGCGGATCGGGCTGCTGCGGTTGCCCGCTGTCGTCGCTCAACTCTCGTCCTTCGCCGGGGTCCGTGTCGGTTCCAGGTGCGGGTACGTCGGCAGAGGTACCCCGCGCATTGTGGGCCGGGCGCCGTTCCGTACACCGAAGCCCTCTCCCGGCATGTCCCCGAAAGTTTTCCCGACCGGTTTCTCCGGGACGGCGCCTCGGGAATTCCCCGACTCCCGCCGGGAAAAGCGACCACGGTCCGGACACGGGTCTTTGCCACACTGCCAGCGCACCTGGCCGGGACAGGGCCCGTCGTGCGGTGCGGTTGCCGACCCGCCCAGGCGGACGGGAAACCGACTCGCTGGAGTAACCGACTCGATGACAGACCACAACGGGCAGCCCGGGTCCTTCGGTCCTCCACAGCAGCCACAACAGCCGCAGCACCAGGCGTGGCCGGCCCAGGGAGGACAGCAGGCCCAGGGCCAGTCCACCACCCCGCAGCCGTCTCACCCCCAGCCCCAGCAGCTGCCTTCCGACGCGGCCCGGGCGCAGGTCGCCGCGGCCTGGGTGCGCAACTCGCCCCAGGCGGGGCGGGCCGCCGTCCCGACCCTGCCGCCGCGTGAGACACGTCCGCAGGGCGAGTCGAAGAAGGAGAAGCGCGAGCGGGAGCGGGCGGCGCGCAAGGCCGCCTACGAGCAGAAGAAGGCGGCGAAGGAACAGCGTAAGAAGGGCGCCCCGGCGAAGCCGGCCACCGCCCAGGCGTCCGCCGCCCATGCTCCGGCGGCGACCGCCGCTCATGTTCCCGCGGCCGCCGCAGTGACGCCTTCTGCCGCCCCCGAAGCTGCCGGTGCCTTTGCGTCCGCGCCCGCCGCCAAGGCGGGTGCGGCGACGGCGTCCCGCCCTTCCCGCGACTTCGACGTCCCCCGGCCCGGCGGCCGCATCCCCGGCGGCGGACGCCGCACACACGTCGCGCTGCGCGCCACCCTCCTCATCACCACGTGTGTCTTCGCACTGGGCTCGTGCGGTGTGATGGGGCTGGTGATCGGCAAGTCGTCGGGGGCCTCCACGGCCGGTCTCGACGCCGCCGACGCCGCCAAGTACCGGCTCACCGACTTCCCGACCCAGCAGGCGGCGACCTTCGCCGAGCAGTACGCCCTGCTGTGCATGACGTTCTCCCCCGCCAAGGCCGACGAACGGCGCAAGAACCTCGCCCGGTACGCCTCTGCCGGTGTGGACCCCGACTGCGGCTGGAACGGCCAGGGGATCCAGACCGCCGTCTCCGCCACCTGGGACGGCACGGCCGAGCAGCTTCCCGAGTACGGCGCCAACGGCCGCTACATCGGGGTGCAGGTCCGCACGAGGGACGGCCAGCTCACCACGCTCACCGTGCCCGTCTACGTGAAGGACCTCAAGACCGGCGAGGGCATGCGCGTGGCGGGTGACGTCGGCGAAATGCCGATGCCGGTCCGTGCGGACGCCCCGGATGTCAGCAAGAAGGAGGAGGCGGTGGACGACAACCTCTCGACGCAGCTCCAGCAGCAGGTGCTGCCGGGCTACTTCGAGGCCTGGGGCAAGTCCGACTCCACCGCCATGGCCCGGTTCACGGCGCCCGACGCCACGACCTTCGCCACCTCCGGCCTGGACGGACGGCTGAGCGCACCGAAGCTCGACACGGTGGAGGCGCTGGTCCCCAAGGGTGCTCAGGGCAACGGCCCGTACACCTACAAGGCCGGCCAGACCGTGGAGGTACAGGCGGTCGTCGTGTGGAGTGACGGCCTGTCCCGGACCGTGCGCCGCGCGTACCGGTTGACGGTGGTGAACACCGCGCAGGGCTGGTTCATCCAGGACATCCGCGGCGGCGTGCTGGACGCGCAGGGCGGCCGGGCGGACGACGAACAGAGCGACTCGTCCGACGGGGAGCAGACCGGCAACCAGGCCGGCGACAGCCCCTCGCCGTCCTCGTCCCCCTCCACGACCACGCAGTCCTCCAAGGACAAGCGGCCCAAGAAGTCCTGACCCACGGCCGGCCCGTCGGCCGCCGTCCCGGCACACCGAACGTCATCCCGAGAGGAACCACCATGTACCTGGCCGCCAACAACGATATGACCGGGATGTTCACCCGGATCGAGGACATCCTCCGCAACGCGGGCACGATGGTCGCCGTCATCGCCCTCCTCATCCTCGGTATCCGCATGCTCCTGTCGATGAAGCGCGGCGACGGCATGCGCGAGGCCTTCCAGGGCTTCGGCATGATCGCGCTCGCCGCGCTGATCATCGGCGGCGCCACCGGCCTCGCCTCCCTCCTCATCGGTCTCGGCAGCGACATCGGCGGCGGCAACTGACCACCACCGAGCGCCGTAAGCGGAAGGGAGGTGCGCAGCGTTGACGCAGGAAGCACCTGAGCCACTGGTCGCCTACGACCACACCGACCTGGTGAACCGCCCGAAGCGGATCTGGAACTGGGGCAACATCCCGCTTCCGGGCCTGTTGCTGCCCGCGCTGGGCGCGGCCTTCGGCTTCGGCCTGGTGTGGCTCATCACGCTGTTCACGATGTCGGCCTTCCTGCCCTTCCTGGCGCTGTCGATGTGGACGTCGATCATCTACTTCGGTCCGCCGTTCGCCGTCTACTTCGTCTGGGGCCGGCCGCTGCCTTCGGCGCTCACTCTCAGCCAGCAACTGGTGGTGTGGGCCGACTACTGGTTCCAGCCGAAGCGGTTGCAGGGGCTCGCCGCCGACCGTGAACCGGAGGAGCTGCACTGGCAGGTCATCCTCTGGACTCCGGGTTCGCCCCGCTGGCAGGAGCGGTACGACACCGCACGCCAGGCCGCCGCCGAACGCGGCACCGCGTTCTCGGCACGCCGCTGACCCGTTCGCCGGCCTCTCACTGTCCTACGTCAACTACCGCAGGGTGACTCCTCCATGTTCATGCTGATCCTTCTGGGCGCGGCGGCAGCCTTCTTCGTGGTCGCCATGATCATGGCCGCGTCGTCGAGCAACAAGAAGCAGGGCCAGGGCGGCGGCCAGACACGGTCGTCCCAGTCCCGTTCCAAGGGCTCCGACTCGTCGTCCGCCCGCAGCGAGGACCTCCGGCTGCCCTACCGCTACGCCGACGACATGATCTTCGTGCACGGCGACTCGGTGTGGACCGGCCTCGTGCTGCCCACCGCCATCGACGAGTACCTCAACGCCACCGAGCTGCAGGCCATGGCCGAGGGCCCGCCCCGCGGTCTGCTCAACCTCGCCCGCGGCGACCGCAACGTCGAGTGCCACTACCGCAAGGTGTACCAGCCGATCACCGCGCTGACCTGGGCGGAGGAGCTGAACGCCGTCGCCTGGGAGCCCACGGAGAACTACAAGGCCTACAACCTGCGCAAGGCGGAGTACCAGGAGCGCATCGGCGCCAAACGGGAGCGCAACATCCTCCTGGTGAAGCTGGGCTCCCTCAAGCGCAGCAGCGGCGGTACGGGGGTCCTGTCCCAGGACGACGAGCCCTACGACGAGCCCGGACTGCTCCAGGGCGTACGCGGCACGGCCGACCAGGCCGCTTCCGTCGCGACCGGCGTCGCGGACGAGCGCCTGTCCCCCTCCGTCCTCGCGGAGTGGACGCAGACCGCGATCGAGGTGCACGAGAGCCTGGAGGGCCTCAAGGGCACCCCGCTCACCCGCGAGGAACTCGTCTGGCTGATCCGCAAGCCGCTGCACGGCGACCTGCCCGTGCCACCGGAGCCGATCCTGGGCTCGCGTGCCTGGGGCCCGGACCAGTTCGACCTGGTCGTCGACTTCTCCGGTGAGAACCGCAAGACGCACATCGTGCTGCATCAGTACGACGAGGTCACGGGCGAACAGCAGACCAGCTACACCACCACCCTGGTGGCCGCCAACTGGCCGGCCGAGACCCGCTTCCGCCAGTCGACCGCGTGGGCCCGCTACGCCTCCCAGCACGTGGAGTTCCCGGTCGAGATCGACATGCGGTTCACGCTCATCCCGTACTCGAAGTTCAAGGACCGCGCCGACAAGATCCGCGGCAACCTCGTGGACGAGATGAACGACATGGCCAACTCCGGCCGCACCCCCGACACCAAGCTGGCCAGCCAGGTCACCCGCGCTCAGGAGCTCGTCGATGACATCGAGGAGCACAAGATGCCGGGTATGGAGGCGCAGATCCGCTTCACGATCTCAGCCCCCGACGTCAAGGAGCTGGAGCGCCGCCGCCGCGTCCTGGAGATGCAGTTCAAGCAGGACCTGAAGGTCACGCTGCTGCGTCCGACCCGTCAGCAGTGGCGCCTGCTGCAGTCCCAGCTGCCCGGTGACGCGCCCAAGCTGCCGATCGCCCCCTACCTGCGGCTGCAGGAGGTCGAGCAGCTCGGCGCCGGCCTGCCCACCGCGGGCACCGAACTGGGTGACAACCCCGAGACCCGCTCCGGCAAGCGCCTGGGCTGGGTCGGCAACCTGGTCGGCTGGGCGGGCAAGATGCCGGTCCACTACTCGCTGCACGTCGGTCCGGCCCGCAACGACGGCGGTGGCCTGGCCATCGTCGGCGCGTCCGGCGGTGGCAAGTCCTCGCTCGCGCTGCAGAAGTTCTACGAGGAGTCGGAGTCGGGCGTCCGCTGCCTGGTCATCGACCCCAAGACCGACTTCGCCCAGATGTGCTACTACCTGGCCTTCGGCGCCCAGGTGAACGACCCGGCGTTCCCCGCCGACGCGGAGGCCGGCATCCTCGGCACTCCGCAGAGCGCGTTCCAGCCGGTCAACCCGGAGTTCTGGGCGGAGACGGAGGTCGTCGACCTCCTCAAAGGCCAGGCAGGCGTACTGGACCCGTGGGTGATCGCCCGCGATGTGCCCGCGGGCCGGCTCCTCGCCGAGTCGATGCTGCGCGGCTTCCTCGGAGACGAGGACTACCAGCGCGTACGGCTGCCCGTCATCGAGGGCATGGCGACGGTCGTCGGCCGCTACAACTCCGCGATACGCCAGGCGGTCGAGCAGGGCTACTCGGCCCGCGAGGCCGAGCAGCAGGTGCCCCGGCCGACCCTGTGGCAGGTGGTCGACGAGGTCGTCGCAGCCTACGACCACGCCGTCGCGACGGGCGACAGGGAGGCGACGAAGGACCTCAAGCTCGCCCAGATGCTCCTCACCGAGCTGCGCACCCTGCCGTACGCCCGCCTGTCGTTCGCGGAACGCCCGCAGCCCCTGTCCAGCATGCGCAAGCGGCGTACGGTCATCACCATGCGCGGCTTCCAGTCGCCGGCGGCGTCCGACCCGCGCAACTGGAACCCGGCGGAACGTCTGGCGGCGACGGCCCTGATGGCGGTCGTGGAACTGGGCAGCCAGATGCTGGACGTCGGCTACGAGAAGAACCCGGTCACCGGTCAGGTCGGCCTGCGCCCCAAGGCCCTCTTCGTCGACGAGGCGTACGTCGTCACGGCGACGGAGTCGGGCCGGGACCTGATGCGCCGGGCCCTGAAGCAGGGCCGTTCCTACCTGGCCGTGACCGTCCTGATCACCCAGCAGGCCATCGACCTGGTCCAGATCGAGGACTCCGAGGCCCGCAGCGGTGGCGCCAACCAGATCCACACGGTGTTCGCGTTCAAGCAGAAGTCGGCCCAGGAGGCCTCTCTGGTCGCCCCGCTCCTCGGCCGCCCCGAGAACGACCCGAAGGTCATCGCCGCCCTGCAGGAACTCCGCACCGGTGTCTGCCTCCAGCGTGACGCCGACAAGCGGGTCGGCACGGTCGCCGTCGACCTGGTGTTCAAGGAGATCCTCGCCGCGACGGACACCAACGGCACGACCCGCCCGACCCGGCAGGGCGTCAATCCGCCGCTCAGCGTCTGGGACTGGACGTTCCTGCAGGAGGCGGAGGAGGACCCGGCGCAGCCCACTGCCGTGGCGGCGGAGTCGGCAGCCGTATGACCCCCACGACCCGAAACGCGTCCTGACCGACCACGTCCCCCAGTAAGGCAGAAGGACATCATCATGCGACTCAAGCGAGCCCTGGCTGTGGGCGCCCTCCTGGTCTTGTCGACGTCCGTGGCCGCGTGCGGCGACGACAACAAGGACAGCGGCGGTGTGGCCGCCGGGGCTGGCAACAGCGACGGTGACGGCAAGTCAACCGGCGGCGCCGCCGCAGGCGGACTGCCCTCGGCCACCAGCGTCGCCGACATCTCCGACATCCTCAATCAGCACGGCTCCTGCCTGGACCTGCAGTCGGGCGACAAGTACGACGCGGGAAGCTTCAGCGGCACCGATCCGGCCTGGGACATCCCCGACGAGCGACCGGCGGCAGTCTGGGGCGTCAAGGAGCGTTACGTCTGCAGGGACAACTACTCCGACTCCACCACGATGGCCCTGGTGGACATGAAGAAGTTCCAGGCCGCTTACAAGACCAGCGGCCTCACCAGGGGCGTCCTGGTCGGCAAGAACTTCCTGGTGGTCCCCGGTGGCGCCGAAACGGCCCACGATCTGCAGGCGTCCGGCCTCAAGTACTTCACATGCGATCCGAAGTTCCAGATGCCCAGCGGCTACAAGAAGGAGCCCGCGCTGGTGGACGGGTGCGTTGTGACCAACTACTTCTCCCGCTTCTGATCCGTCCTAAGGACATCGCATGCTGACCCACCCCCTGCGCAAGGCAGTCATCAGTACCGGTGTCGCCGCGCGCGCCATTCTGTTCGTGGTGCTCGGCGTGATCGCGCTGTCTCTCTCCACACCGCAGTCCGCCAATGCCATGTTCGGCACGAGCGCCTGCGACTGGGTGGACCAGAGCATCAACCAGCGGGCGGACGTGCCGGGCGCCGGCGGAGAGAACATCTTCCCTGCGGTAAAGCAATGGGACAGCTCGCACGGTCTGATCTCCGGGGCCGAACCGATGCCCAGGACCCCCGCGGACTACACGCTCTACGAGATCGACGGCATGCGGGGTCTTAACTGGGCTGCCACGCAGCAGAGCCAGGATGAGGCAAGGGACGGCCGCGACGGTGACCACGCCGACGACTGCAGCATCCAGAACGCGATCAGCAACACCATCGCGCAGGCGATCTTCGACATCAGCAAGTTCGTCAGCCGGGCCGCGATCAGCCTCAAGGAGATCGCGTCCAACCCGAGCCCGCTCGCCGCGCTTTACCAGCACACCGTCGAGGGACACGACAGCGTCGTCGACCGCCTGAACAACAGGGTGTTCAAGGTGGCCGTCCCCACCATGATCCTGCTCACCGGTCTGTGGGTGTTCGGCAAATGGCGCAAGGGCGACATGCGCGAGGTCTGGTCGGGCGTGGGATGGGCCGCCTTCGTCGTGATCGCGGTGTCCGCCTTCCTGGTCGACAACAACTACACGACGGTGGTCCAGAAGGCCGACTCCGGAATCGCGCAGGGCAACGCCGCACTGGCCGAGGCGGTACTGAGCAGTGCGACGGGCGACATCAGTCCCCCCTGTGCCCTGCCGAACGGCGTGCCACGGCGCGGCATGCGTATATCCACTTGCGCCATGTACGACACCCTGGCTTTCCGCCCCTGGGCCATAGGCCAGTTCGGCGACAAGGGCAAGACACCCATCCCCTGGAAGGACGGCAACGACCACGTCAAATGTGATCTTGCAAAGACTTATTGCGACGATTTGCGTGTCAGGCAGGTCTCCGTTCAGTCGCTGAACAACTTCGAGCTGTATCCCGACGGCAGCAAAAAGCAAGTCACCGACCAGGTCATGAAGGACAAGGAGCATGATTACGGATGGGTTCGTAACTACGTCGCCAAGAACGAGCCCCCCGACGTCTACGAGATGTGGAGCGGCGACAAGCCCGGCGCCCGCATCAGCATGGGCGTCTACGCCCTGGTCGCCTCGCTGATCGTCGGCATCATGGTGATGGTGCTCAGCGCCCTCACGCTGCTGTGGCACGCGGTCACGCTGATCATGGTGATCCTGCTGCCCCTGATCGCGACCATCGCGATCCACCCGACCCAGCAGAAGCTGCTCAGGGGCTGGTGGCAGACCTTCGTCCACAGCTTCGTGCTGCGCGCCGGCTTCGGCGTGATCCTCACCATCCTGCTTCTCTTCTACCAGCTGATCCTCCCGCTCCCGGAGCCGCTGGGCGTACAGCTGCTGATGCTCCTCCTGGTCACGATCGCCGTGGTCGTGCTGCTCAAGAACCTGCTGTCCGGGAAGTTCACCCCGCAGGTGGCGGGAGCGGACGACGCGCTGGGCATCGGGGACGCGGCGAACAAGGCGGCCGCCATGGCACCGGGGGCCGTATCGGGCACGGCCAAGACGTCCGGCCGTGTCGTGGCTTCCACGGCCAAGGGTGCCGCCTGGACCGCGGACCGTGTCGTCGCCAAGGGCCGAGGCCGCGACAAGCTCCAGCAGTGGGGCTGGATCGGCCAGTCGAAGCGGGAACAGCGGCAGACGGCCAAGCAGCAGGCGGAGACGGCGAAGATGGTCAACGAAGAGACGCGGGAGCGCCGCGAGGCTGCGGCTGCGGCTGCGGCGCAGGAGGCACCCGTTGTCCCTCCCGCCCGAGGCCGACGGGTCAGTGGCTCCAGCGGTCAGAAGACCCTCCAGCCCACGGCACAGCCGGAACCGCGCCAGCCCGCCGCGCCGGCACAGTCGGGCGCGTCGCAGCCGCAGCCGCAGCCGCCCCGGCCGACCGTCCAGACACCGCCGCCCGCACGGCAGCACATGGCGCCGCATCAGCCCGCGCCGCAGCAGCCGACCGTGCCACGGCCGTCCACGCCGCGCACCCCGGCGCCCGGGTCCCCGGCCGCCCCGCGTCCACCGGCGCCGACCCCACCGAGGGACCCGCGCGGCCCCAACGGCCGCGTCTGACCCCGCCCACCGCCCACCCCGACCCCGAGGAGCCGCTCCATGCCCGTCCTGACCGCCTCCCGCACCCCAGCCCAGTTGCTGGCGGAGCTGGAGCGGCTCGTCGAGGTGGACTGGTCCACGGTGTGGGCGGGGGTGCCGGAGGAAGCGGACCAGCGCACCTCCTGGTGCACGGCACTCGGCTGGCAGCCGCTGTGGTTCCAGGCGGGCCTGTGGGTGCGCACGGCGGGCGGCACCCGCCTCCACGTGGCCGCCTCTGCTCCCGGCCGTGCCGTGATCCGGGTCGAGCACACGGTGTGGGCGGCGCGGGCTCGCGACGTCGTCGAGAACGATCGCGTGACCCGGCTGGCCCTGGGCAGCTTCACAGCCCACCTCGCCGCCCTGCGCGGTGTCATGGGCGAGCCCATCGGGAACGGCATCCAGGAGGACTCAGACTTCCCGGAATCCCCCGGCCCCCGCCCCGAGCGACGCGAGGAGCAGCCCCATCCGCACCGCACCGCGGTCTGGCGCTTCCGCACACCCGGCGCACCGGTCTTCGAACTGAGGTCGGACCTCGGGCTGGGTTCGCAGACGGCTCCCGTTCCGGCTGATGCGAGGATCGCACTGATATGCCACAGCCCTCGGGAGCAGCCCATGCCCGGACCGGACCGGCACGCCTGAGGGACGAGAGAAGAAAACGGGAGCAGACATGTCCACGTTGCTGATCGACGAGTCACCGCAGCGGTTGGCCACCGAGCTGACCGGCCTGGAGCACGTGGACTGGCCCGCGGTCTGGGCCGGTCCGCCCGTCCCCGGCCAGGCCCTGGACGACTGGTGCGCCCTGTTCGGCTGGAAGCCCCTGCCCGAGGACCGGGTCCTGGCCGTACGCACCTCGACCGACGGCCGACTGACCCTCACGCCGGTCGTCGGAGGCGGTTGGAGCCCGGTCCAGTCCCTGGGCTGGACCACCTGGCAGGTACGGGCGGACAGCCCCGAGGAGAACGAGCACGTGCTGGACATCGCCGCCGATGCCTGGCCGGCGTATGAGACGGCAGCCAAGGAGGTGCTCGGCACACCGAGCTTCTCCGGCGCATGGGACGCACCGGATTTCCCCGATTCCGGCAACCCTCCCCACTGGCTCCCGTCTCGCGAGCGACGCCTTCGGACCCGCAACCCGTACCGGATCGCGATCTGGCGGAGCGCTGACCCCGAAGGACCGGTCGTTGTCCTGAAGGCGTTCAGCGGCGGCGTCACCTCGACGGGCGTGGGCCGACGCGGCGTCATGATCAGCTTGAACTGCTACCCCCAGGAGCTGGAGTGAGCGACGGGACAACCACCGAGACAGCCACGGAGCGTGCGCTGGATCGGCAGCGTGAGGCCGGCGCTGCGCTGTCCGAGGAGGAGGTGGAACACGCCGCCGATATGCTCCTCGCGGGGGCCGAAAAGGCGGGAAGCCTCGAGAAGTACCTCCTCGACTACATCAGCGAGCTCGACGTCAGCCCGCCGCACCCGGGCATGAAGTCGGCCTTCTGGTCCCACGGCATTCCTCACCCGTCCCTGCCGCCGGACAAGGTGCTGAGCAATCAGTACATAGCCGAAATCTGGTCCGAGGACGAGAACGCGGTCGAATCGGGCTCAGCACGCTACCTGGAGGGCACACCGGGCGGACAGCTCCTGGACAAGCTCCATCTCTGGCGTCCGGAAGTCCGGGAGATCCTGCAGCTCGATGAGGCCAGCGGGAACGCCCTGGCCCGGAAGGCCTGGGCCGCGCTGTCCGAGAAGTACGCCCAGAGCGTGGACGGCGAGGTCATCGCGTTCACCGCGACCATGGCACCGTGGAGCGTCGCGTACGAGACGGAGATGCCCCAGCTGCGCCAGGGCACAGGCCCCGAGAACATCCACTTCGCCTACGACCTCCCGGAGGAGGTCCTGAAGGGACTCCCCCCGGAGACACACCAGTTGCTCTCCGACGAGGCGATCCGCTCGCACCTGCACTTCTTCGCCCCGGACCCGGACAACCCGCCTACACAGAAGTACTGGACCGCCGGCTATCTGGATCTGGACCACCTCCGGTCCCTTCCCACCGTCGAGGCCCAGCGCGCCGCCGTTTTGGAAGTATGTGCGCGAGTGGCGCAGCTGGACGGACGGGACGCCGCCGCAGAGCAGTTCACCGAGGAGGTTCTCAGCCTGCGGGCGCAGCAGGAGGTGACCGCCCCCGCCGTGGAGGAACAGCAACCCACGGCAGTCAGTACCGAACAGGCACCACCTGCCAAGGCCCTCGTCAGCGGTTTCCACGGGGTCAACTGGATGCCAGGTGTCGCCGTGGAGGCACGCCAGGTTGTCGTCCCGGCCGGACACTCCGGTCCCGTCGAGCCCGCCCAGACGCCACCCGTTCCGGCCAAGACACACAGCACGGGGATCGGAGAGTGAGCCGCATGCACCCCGATCACCCCCTGCGCCGTCTCCTGCGCCAGGACAAGGCCGACTCCTGGGCCGTGCGTCTGCTCCCCCGCGTCGTGTTCGGTGTCGCCGCCCTCTACACCCTGTTCACCATCGCCTCCCAGAGCGGCTCCGCCTTCGTCGCGATCTGCGCGCTCGCGGTGTTCGGCGTGAGCCTCTGGCTGCTGCGCCGCCGCACCCAACTGCTGATGGCGCTCGCCTCCACGGTGGTCACCCTCGCGCTCACCGGTTACTGGGCGACCACCGCCGACATCGCGCGAGGCGTGAAGGCGACCCCGCTCACCGGACAGGCCGTCTTCGGCTACTGGGCGCTCGCCGGTATGGCCCTCCTCGGCGCCTGGATGGTGAAGGAGCACCCCGGGCGGCGCGGTGTGACCGTGGTGGTCGCGGATGTGATCCTCGTCATCGCCTCGGTCATCGGGATGTTCACGCCCGAGGCCGGCATCCCGATCGGTTTCCTCGGCGTACTCGGGGTGCTCGCGTTTCGCGGCAGCACGGCGAAGAAGCTGCTCACGCGGCTGCGCCGGGTGCCGACCACGGCTGCCCCCGGCGGCAAGGCCACAAAAAACCCGGATAGTTGAGGCTGCTGTGAACGTTTCGTCGCGTCACTGTCTCAACTCTGTACGTGGTTTGCGGGTGCGTTGCACCCCTTTTGCAACGTGTTTTAGAGTCCCCCACGCTCAAAGAAAAACACGGGGGACTTCACACATGCGCTCGCCGCGTTCCACAACGCTGCCCGCGATGCCCGCGCCACGTGCGCACGAGCAGCATCGGGGGCCGTACATACCTGACGCGGCACTGCCCTGCCGCCGCCGCCCCGACGTCTTCCAGCACCCACTGCTGGAGAGGCCGCCGGAGACCGCCGAGGTCTCCGGCGGCCCACCCGAACAGCGCCGTCAGCACCTCGTTCTGCTGCGTACCGCCCGTGATCTGTGCGCCTCCTGCCCGTTGTGGGCGGAATGCCTCCAGGACGCCGTCGCCTACGCCGAGCCGTACGGGTACGCGGCGGCGACCACCCTCGCCGACCGCCGCCGGCTGCGTCGCGCGCTCGGCATCGGCGACGCATCGGGCGATCTGCCGGCCCGGGTCGCGGACGGCGCCGACGATCAGGCCCGACGGCTCGCACGGCTTCGTTCACGCACTGCCGAAACGATCCGCCGCCCTTCCGAGCACGGGCTGCCCACCCTGGAGCAGATCCTCGACGCCTTCGACCTCCTCCAGGACGAACCACCGCCCGCCCAGGGACCGGGGCTCTTCCCGAACAGCCCGGCACAGCCGGCCCACGAAGCCGCGCGACCAACAAGAGCAGCACACGATCCCGGGAGGGCCGGGCACACGGAAAGCGGGAACGAGGACATGTCAGCGGCGGGAGCCGGGCAGCGGATCGCCTTCTCCTACGAGGATCCCGCCCAGGCCGTACGACAGGCACTGCTCGGCCCGCTGGTGCGCTCCACGCTGCCCGCGCTGGCCAGCCTGGAGCAGTTCCTCACGATGCTGGCGTGCCTGCCCGGCGGCGAGGTGCGCCCGGAGGCCCTCGGCGAGGTCCGGGCCGTACACTCCGCCGTGGCCTCCCTTGTTCCCGAGGACGGCGACGACGACGCCGTGCCCGTGGCGCGCCTGCTCAGCGGATCCGTCTCGGTGGAACTCGCCACCAAGGACCCCGTGGCCGCGCTGCGGCGGGACGTCCTCGGCCCGCTGCTGCGGGAACTGGCCGACAGTCTCGGCAACATCGAGAAGGTCGCGACGATGCTGGCCGCCACGACCGACGGCGACGAGGACCGGCTGACGACGATCCGCACGGCCCTGCACAAGCTGCGCGCCCACCTGCCCCACCCGGCCCCCGACGGCCCCACCGTCCACGGCACGGGCACGGCCGGCGCGCCGGAGCCGCGCCGCCGGCCGGCCAGCGCGCCCAGCATCCGTGCCGCCGTGGAGCGCGCCGTGGAGGCGTTCCCCGGCCCGTTCTGCGCCCGTGACGTACGGCGCGCGCTGCCGCCCGGCGTCTACGGCGACCCGTCGAAGACCATCAGCAACGTCCTGTCCTCGCTGGTCAAGGCGGGCCTACTGCAACGGCTGTCGCGTGGCACGTACCAGCGGGCCGGGCGCGACGGCACCACCGGCCCGGACACGACGAGGACCGCCTGACCCACTGTCCCGACCTGACGGCACCCTGCGAGGAACCGATGACCGAACCCACGCCCCTCCACCCCACCCCGGGCAACGAGACCGACGCCCAGGTCCACGTCTTCTCCCCGAACGCCGGCCTGATCGACGGCGTCCCGGTCACCGCTCCGCCCTACGGCGACATCCAGGACGTCATCCTCTCCATCCTCCAGCAGCGTGCCCAGCAACTGGGCGGGCCCACTCCGGCGACGATCAACGACAAGCGGTACGGGGGCGTCATCCGGCTGCTGGTGCATCCGGACGGGGTGACGGAACAACTGGGGTGATGCAGGGCTTTACTGGGGATTCTGCGGCGGACGGCCGGCCTTGTCGATGTCGGCGAGGACGGCGCGTGCGTTCTTGACGCTCAGTTCGAGTACGTCACGGCGGAAGTTGCCTGGCTCGCTCTGGTAGCGCGTCCGGCCCACTTCAGATGTGAAAGCGCTGGCCGGGACGGCGTTCTGGCCCGGCGGGATGAATTTCAGGACCTCCTCATAGGCGGCAAGCGCATACGCCACGGCACCCCGATAGGTGTGCTGCTCGGAGTCAGGGGCGTTGAGGAGACGCACTCCCGTCGTTTCCGCGATCCGGAAGGCGACGTCGAGGAACTCCCCTGGATCGATGATCTGCGAGGGCTCGGGTCCTCCGAAGGCCGGCGGCGGCGGGGGAATGTCCTCGGCCATGAGGAACGTGAACCGGCGAATACGGCCACACTGCCGGCAAACGCCCTCATACACGGCCACGATGTCGTTTCCGAGCTGTTCGAGCCGATGTCCTCGTTCGAAGTCGACTGATCCGCACTCGCAGGGGTGCAGGTCCATGTACAGATGTGCTTCGGACGATGAGCGCGCTGGCAACATGCCATGATCCTAATGGGCGTTCAAGAAATTCGTCCGTCAAAGCACGGGGGAGGAAACGTGGACGGGACGGTCACCAACACGCCGTTGCAAGCTCAGCAGGCCGCCTTGATCGCCGCCGCCAAACGCGAACTGGGCATCGTGGCGTCCGTCGTCCTGGGCGAGCGCTTCGCCTCGGTGCGAACCGCGCAAACGCGGGACCGGCGTGAGTACTTCGTCATCGAGGACACGCAAGGCGGTACGGCGGACCTCTGGATGGACGCCATCCCCCTGGAGTCGGGGGCTCTCGCCCGCACGGCCGTGAACACGACGTCCAACCAGTACATCGTGCAGCTGTCGGACCGCCTGCCGGTCGAACATCTGACCCGTGTCCTCGCCCACGAGGTGGGAGAAGTGATCGCGGTACGCGACCGGTCCGGCCAGGCGCTGGCGCCGGTCCGCGAAAGCCTGCTGCAACAAGAAGCAGACGTCAGTGACCGGATCGAACTGTCCGATCAGGACCACGGCCGGATCGGGGAACTCAACTGGCTCGCGCATCGCAGCGCCGGTACTGATCTGTCGGAACAGGAGCGGGCGCAGGCCCGGGCCGATTTCTCGGCCATGCTCGACCCGACTGGCCTGCGCCCGGTGGCTGCCCTGACCGACAACGAAGAGTTCGCAGTGCAGAGCACAGCGGCCCGAAGGCGTTTCTTCGCGGCTGCCCCTCATCTCTCACCCGATGCACGGCTCCTGATCGACACCCTCGCCCACCCCATAGAACACCTCAACCCCGCCGACGCCGCCGCCCTTCAGGCGAGCCGGGACGCCGCTCTGCGGGCCCAGCGGCAGGTCGAGGCGTTCATCGGGCGGCGGGACGTGAGCATGCCGATGCCGGGGTACGACCAGAACGGACTTCCGCTGCCGCGCGACCAGTTGGGGGCCGTGGCCGAGCAGTGGGCGGACTACCGTGCCCAGGTCAGCGAGGGCACCGTGCGCGGTCTTGAGGGGCAGCTGGCCGCCGGGCAGCTGCCGCGGCGCCGGGTGGTGATCGGCGGCGGTGCCAGCCTCACCGGGCGCGACCCGGACGCGCTGCTGGTGGACGCGGTGGGCCGCTGGCACCTCGACCCCGGCGAGGGCATCGTGCAGTCGGCCGACCAGGACCGGGACCTCGCCCAGTGGATGGGCGTCGATCCGTACGGGACGGTCGACGACCCCCGTCGGCGCGTGCCCATCGAGGCCGTGCGGATCTGGGAGGACCACCTCGCCACCCAGGGCGACGTCGTCAACGGCCACGCCCGGTTGCGGCTCGGCCGCGACGGTGAACTCCTCGCGGAGGTCCAGCCGTTCGACCGGGACGGCAAGGAGCGTGCGGATCCGCTGCGGGTGGCGTGCGACGGTGTGCCGATCATCGCCACCGGTCTGACCCCCGAGGTGGTGCCGGGGATGCCCCGGCGTGACGGCCCGGTGGAGAGCCGCAGCGAGGCCGTGCGGCTGATCGGCGAGCGGCTGCGGGAACTGGAGGGCCAGGAGGTCGCCGGCGCGCGGGAGATGCGCGACTGCCTCGTGCAGGCGGAACGCGGGGGCGTGGACGCCCGTACCGTGCTGGGCGCTCTGGAGGACTCCCCGTGGAAGGAGACGCTCAAGGCCGGCCTGGACGGAACAGGCGCTTCCCGCATCGACAACTGCTTCACCGCCCTCGCCGCGACCGAGAAGTGGGAGGCGGCTCGTGAGGCCGCACCGGGACGGGTGCTCCTCGGTGACGAGGTCGCCGAGAGCCGCTTCGACCCGCACGCCGCCCAGCACTGGATCGTCGCCGGTTCCGGCGGCACCGGGGTGGCCAACGCGGAGATCATCCTGCTGCAGAACCCCGAGGCCCGGGTCACCATCGTCGGCAACGACCCGCCGTCGGCGCTGATGCATCAGGTGCAGTTCCCGCAGATGCGGAAGGATTACGGTCCCAAGGATAAGGGTGGCGACGGGCGGCTCACCTTCCGCCGCTGCGAGGTCGGCGCGATCGAGACCTACCAGGACGAGACCGGCCGTACCTGCTTCCGCGTGCCCTACACGGAGAAGGACGAAGCGGGCATCACGCATCAGGGGACGGTCGAGGCCGACGGCTACATCACCAGCCTCGGCCGTACCAATCCCCTGCCTCCCGCCCTGCAGGAGCTGGCCGGCGAGGTGCGCGACCGGGGCGGGGAGATCTCCGGTGACCTGCTGTTCGACCGGGACGACCAGTACATCGGCTACGGGCTCACCTTCTCCGTCGAGGGGCGAGAGCACCGCGTCGACGTGGACGGGGCCGCGTCCTGGCAGCTGCCGCGCGAGGTGTTCCCGCCGGAGTCGGGCATCCAGCGGGAGCTGAACGCCATGGGTGTGCGGGGGCTGCCCGCCGAGACCGGCAACGCCGCCCCGGGTTTCTCGCCCATCGCCCGGCAGAGCGCCCTGCGCGCCCGCGCGGTCGCGGCGGCACAGGAAGGCGACGCCACCGCCGTACAGCGCCGGTCGAGCGTCCCGGAGCGGTGGCGGCGCCCGGAAGCGGGCACGGGGACCACTCGGTCGGCCGGGGGCCCGGAGAACCCACCGCCCTCCCCCGAGCGGGCCGCCGGTGCGGACCGGGGCCCGAGGCCCGACGCCCGGCCGACGCAGGCCCCGGACCTGACGGACCGGGAACCGAACTCCGCCACCCCCCAGCCCACTCAGACCCCGGACGTGGCGGAGCAGGACCCGAAGGCCCCCATCCCCCGGCCGTCACCGGCCGCGAAGGTCCCCGGCTCGGACCTGTGGCTGCGCGGGGTCCCGACCGACCGCTCGGGCCGGTCCGCCGCTCCGGCTCAGCAGCCCCAGCAGCTCCCGCCGGACCACCAGCGGCCCGGACCCGGACTCGGCATGGGCGACTGACACCAGCCGCGGGCATGCGTGAGGGGCCCGGAGAATCCTCCGGGCCCCTCACGTACCGCGCTGTTCAGTCGTTGTGCTGCTGCCGCTTGGGCCGCCACACCACCAGCGCACTGGTCTGCTGCACCTCCTGGTACGGGACCAGGTCGCGGCGGTAGGAGGCGTGGACTGCGGCCTCGCGCTGCTGCATGGTGGCCGCCGCGCCGTCCAGGGCCGCCTGCAGTTCCGCGACGCGGGACTGCAGGGCGGCGACCTGGTTCTCCAGTTCGATGATGCGCTTGATGCCGGCCAGGTTGATGCCCTCGTCCTGCGACAGCGCCTGCACCTGGCGGAGCAGTTCGATGTCGCGGGCCGAGTAGCGGCGGCCCCGGCCCGCGGTGCGGTCCGGGGAGACCAGGCCCAGGCGGTCGTACTGGCGCAGCGTCTGCGGGTGGAGTCCGGAGAGCTGGGCCGCCACCGAGATGACGTAGACCGGGGTCTCCTCGGTCAGTTCATACGGGTTACGTCGACGGCCGTCCATCTCTGTCAGTCTCCCTTCGCGGCCTCGAACAGGTCCGCCCGCGGGTCTTCGCCCGCGGTCGCCTCGCGATACGCCTCCAGTGCGTCACGAGCCTTCCCCGACAGGTCCTGGGGGACACACACCTCGACGGTGACCAGGAGGTCTCCGCGGGTGCCGTCCTTGCGGACCGCGCCCTTGCCCCGCGCCCGCATGGTGCGGCCGTTGGGGGTGCCGGGCGGCAGTTTCAGGGTGACGGGCGGGCCGCCGAGGGTCGGGACCCGGACCTCGCCGCCGAGGGCCGCCTCGGGATACGTCACCGGCACGGTGACGGTGAGGTTGTCGCCCTTGCGTCCGAACACCGGGTGCTCGCCGACGTGCACGACCACGTACAGGTCGCCCGCCGGGCCGCCCCGCTCGCCGGGCGCGCCCTTGCCGCGCAGCCGGATGCGCTGCCCGTCGGTCACCCCGGCCGGGATGCGGACCTGCATGGTGTGCGAGGACTTCGCGCGGCCGCTGCCGTTACAGTCCAGGCAGGGGTGCTCGGCGATCAGGCCGCGGCCCTTGCAGTCGGGGCAGGGGTCGGTCAGCGAGAAGCCGCCGCCGGAGCCCCGCGCCACCTGCCCGGTGCCGACGCAGGTCGGGCACACGCGCGGTGTGCCGTTCTTGTCGCCGGTGCCGGAGCAGGCCTTGCAGGGCGCCTGGGAGGACATCCGCAGCGGCACCGTGGCGCCCTCGATGGCCTCCGTGAAGCTCAGCGTGACCTCGGTGTCGATGTCCTGGCCGCGCCGCGGCTGGGTACGGGTCGTCCCGGTGCCGCCGCGGTTGAACAGGCCCCCGAAGACGTCACCGAGTCCGCCGCCGAAGCCTCCGCCCTGGGCGTTTCCGCCTCCTCCGAAGAGGTCTCCCAGGTCGAAGTTGAAGGAGCCGCCGGCGGCGCCCGGCCCGGGGCGGAAGCCGCCGTTGCCGAACAGGGCGCGTGCCTCGTCGTACTCCTTGCGCTTCTTGGGGTCGCCGAGGACGTCGTTCGCCTCGGAGATCTCCTTGAAGCGCTCCTCGGCCTTGACGTTGCCCTTGTTGGCGTCCGGGTGGAACTCGCGGGCGAGCTTCCGGTACGCCTTCTTGATCTCGGCCTCGGTGGCGTCCTTGGGGACGCCGAGGACCTTGTAGAAGTCCTTCTCGATGAAGTCCTTGGTGCTCATCCCCGACGCCCCTCCTTCCTGTCTGCGGTGATTACGTCAGCCCTCCTCAGGGCCACCGTTCTCCTCGTTGTCGGTGGCACCGGCCGCCTTGCCCTCGGTGTTCTCCTCGGCGCCCTCGGCCTTGACGGTCTGCGCGCCGGGCTGCGGCTCGGCCACGGCCACCCGCGCGGGGCGGATGGTGCGCTCGCCGATGCGATACCCGGGCTGCAGGATCGCCACGCAGGTCGTCTCGGTGACGTCCGGCGCGTAGGAGTGCATCAGGGCCTCGTGGATGGTCGGGTCGAAGGGCTCGCCCTCCTTGCCGAACTGCTGCAGGCCCATCTTGGCCGCGACGGTCTCCAGCGACTCGGCCACCGACTTGAAGCCGCCGAGCAGCTCGCCGTGTTCCCGTGCGCGGCCGATGTCGTCGAGCACGGGCAGCAGCTCGGTCAGGAGGTTCGCGATGGCGATCTCCTTGACCGCGATGCGGTCCCGCTCGACGCGGCGGCGGTAGTTCTGGTACTCGGCCTGGAGGCGCTGGAGGTCCGCCGTGCGCTCGTTCAGCGCCGTACGCACCTGGTCCAGCTGGGCCACCAGACCCGCGTCTGCGTGTGCGTCCCCGGCCGGGGCCGCGCCCTCCTCGGGCGCGGCCTTCGACTCGGCGTCGTCGGGGGTGGCGCCGGAGGGGACGTCGGGCTTCTCTTCAAAGCCCGGGGTCTCCTCCGTCACGCGGCACCGTCCTTGCGCTCGTCGTCCACGATCTCGGCGTCCACGACGTCGTCGTCAGCGGCCTTGCCGCCCTGGGCGGCGCCCTCCGGGCCTCCGGCGGCCTGCGCGGACTGGGCGTCGGCGTACATGGCCTGGCCCAGCTTCTGCGAGACGGCCGCGACCTTCTCGGTGGCGGTGCGGATCTCGGCGGTGTCCTCGCCCTTGAGCTTCTCCTTCAGCTCGGCGACGGCCTCCTCGACCTCGGTCTTGATCTCGCCGGGGACCTTGTCCTCGTTGTCCTTGAGGAACTTCTCGGTCTGGTAGACGAGCTGCTCGCCCTGGTTGCGGGTCTCGGCGGCCTCGCGGCGGCGGTGGTCCTCCTCCGCGTACTGCTCGGCCTCCTGGCGCATGCGGTCGACCTCGTCCTTCGGCAGCGAGGAGCCGCCGGTGACGGTCATCTTCTGCTCCTTGCCCGTGCCCAGGTCCTTGGCGGTCACGTGCATGATGCCGTTGGCGTCGATGTCGAAGGAGACCTCGATCTGCGGGACGCCGCGCGGCGCCGGCGGCAGACCGGTCAGCTCGAACATGCCGAGCTTCTTGTTGTACGCCGCGATCTCGCGCTCGCCCTGGTAGACCTGGATCTGCACGGACGGCTGGTTGTCCTCGGCCGTGGTGAAGATCTCCGAGCGCTTGGTCGGGATCGTGGTGTTGCGCTCGATCAGCTTGGTCATGATGCCGCCCTTGGTCTCGATACCGAGGGACAGCGGGGTGACGTCGAGCAGCAGGACGTCCTTGACCTCGCCCTTGAGGACACCGGCCTGGAGCGAGGCGCCGATGGCGACGACCTCGTCCGGGTTCACACCCTTGTTGGCCTCCTTGCCGCCGGTCAGCTCCTTGACGAGCTCGGCGACGGCGGGCATACGGGTGGAGCCACCGACGAGGACGACGTGGTCGATCTCGTTGATGGAGATGCCGGCGTCCTTGATGACGTTGTGGAACGGCGTCTTGCAGCGCTCCAGCAGGTCGGCCGTCAGCTGCTGGAACTGGGCGCGGGTGAGCTTCTCGTCCAGGTGCAGCGGGCCCTCGGCGGACGCGGTGATGTAGGGCAGGTTGATCGAGGTCTCCGTGGAGGAGGACAGCTCGATCTTGGCCTTCTCGGCGGCCTCGCGGAGGCGCTGGAGGGCCATCTTGTCCTTGGCGAGGTCCACGCCGTGACCGGACTTGAACTGCTGCACCAGGTAGTCGACGACGCGCTGGTCCCAGTCGTCGCCACCGAGGTGGTTGTCACCGTTGGTGGCCTTCACCTCGACGACGCCGTCGCCGATCTCCAGCAGGGACACGTCGAAGGTGCCGCCACCGAGGTCGAAGACGAGGATCGTCTGGTCGTCCTTGTCGAGGCCGTAGGCCAGCGCGGCGGCGGTCGGCTCGTTGACGATGCGCAGGACGTTCAGGCCCGCGATCTCGCCGGCCTCCTTGGTCGCCTGGCGCTCGGAGTCGTTGAAGTAGGCCGGGACGGTGATGACCGCGTCGGTCACCTTCTCGCCCAGGTAGGCCTCGGCGTCCCGCTTCAGCTTCTGCAGGATGAAGGCGCTCATCTGCTGCGGGTTGAACTGCTTGCCGTCGAGCTCGATCTTCCAGTCCGTGCCCATGTGGCGCTTCACGGAGCGGATGGTCCGGTCCACGTTCGTGACCGCCTGGCGCTTGGCGACCTCGCCGACGAGCACCTCGCCGTTCTTGGCGAAGGCGACGACGGACGGCGTGGTCCTGGCGCCCTCGGCGTTGGTGATGACGGTGGGCTCGCCGCCCTCCAGAACGCTGACGACGGAGTTAGTCGTGCCCAGGTCGATGCCGACCGCACGTGCCATGGTTGATTCCTCCAGCTGACTTGAGTGGAACGGACTCAAGTGTGCATGACGTCCACCGCTGGGTCAACAGACCTGAGTCGCGGGGACTCAAGTCTTATCCGTTCCTTACACGCAACTGGCCTCTGACCTGCGATGATTCCGTGCGTCTGGGTGACTGGACAGGCATGCGAAGGAGGACGAGCACCACCAGCAGCGCCGCTCCGGCCACCCAGAGCACGGCCCCCTCCCCCGTCCACCCGGTGTGCACGAGCACCCCGACGAGTACCGAGGAGAACGAGCCGGCGCCCAGCAGCACGACGGATCCGGGCGGGGTGAGCCCGAGCGGCCGCATCCGGTGCGCGAGATGGTCGGGACCGCGCCGCAGCAGCGGACGCCGGGCCAGCCCCCGGGCCAGGACCACGAGGACGGCGTCGGCGATCGCCACCGCGCCGAGGCAGAACACCACCGCCGCGCTCGGCAGGAGTTCGTACCCCGCGCGCGTGAAGACGAGGGACGACGCCAGCAGGAATCCGGTGAACAGCGAGCCGCAGTTGCCGAGCCCGATCCGGGCGGGGTGCCAGTTGTGCATCAGGAAGCCGGTGAGGGCGGCGGCGAACACGCTCAGCAGCACGGCGAGCCCGTCCATCACCTCGGCGGCGGCGCAGGCCCCGGCACCGAAGGCGGTGACGACACCGACGGTGCCGGCCAGCCCGTCCGCGTGATCGAGCCCCTTGAAGGCGAGGGAGGCCGCGACGATCCACGCCAGCGCGAGCAGCCCGCCCAGCACGCCCGTCTCGTCGTACGGCACCACACAGGCCGCCGCCACGGCCGTACCGGCGACGAGCACCCGCGCGCGCAGCCGCCACACGTCCGCGACCAGACCCAGCGCGGCGACCGAGCAGGCGGCGACCAGCAGGCGGCCGACCCCCTCGCCGAGCGGGGCGACCCGGGTCCACTGGCCCGTCCAGGCGACCAGAGAGGTGACGACCACCACGGCGAGGCCGCCGAACAGCGGCAGCCGCCGCTGTCGGCGCCGGTCGACGATGCCGGCCCGCAGCGCGGGAACCCTGAGCAGCGCCGCGAGGACGGCGGCGAGGAGCAGGGCGGCGGTGGCGGCGGCGATCCCGTAGAGCACGGCTCTAAGGTAGGGGCGAATGTAGCAATTCGGTATGAATAACACGATCCGATGACCCGTGGGATGATGCGCATCACCCCGCGCCCGGCTGCATCCCGCAGGAAGATGGGGGTAGTCTCAGACGGACTGCATAAGTTACCGCTTAGTAATGTAGCCGTTTAAGTCGCTCAGTCAGTTCGAGGCCGCCTCAGGAGCCCCAATGCAACTCGCCGCGATCATCGTGTCGCTGGTCCTGATCGTGGTCGGCGTGGCACTGTTCGGCCGCGCCCTCCTCCAGATCTTCAACTTCATGCGCCTCGGCCAGCCGGTGCCGGCCGGAGCGCGGACCGACGACCCCGCGCAGCGCACCCTCACCGTGGTCAGGGAGTTCCTCGGCCACACCCGGATGAACCGCTGGGGCGTCGTCGGTGTGGCGCACTGGTTCGTCGCGGTGGGCTTCTTCACCCTGCTGCTGACGATCGTCAACGCGATCGGCCAGCTGTTCAAGGCGGACTGGATCCTGCCGGTCATCGGCGAGTGGGCGCCGTACAACGTCTACGTCGAGTTCATCGGCACGATGACGGTCGTCGGCATCCTCGTCCTGATCGCGATCCGTCAGCTGAGCCACCCCCGCCGCCCGGGCCGCAAGTCCCGCTTCGCCGGCTCCAACTTCGGCCAGGCGTACTTCGTCGAGGCCGTCATCCTCATCGTCGGCGTCTGCATCTTCATGCTGCACGCCCTGGAGGGCGCCCAGCACCACGTCGACGGCTACGAGGCCTCGTTCTTCATCTCGTACCCGGTGGTGTCCTGGCTGAAGGGCATGAACGTCTCCACGCTCCAGAACCTCACCTACTTCTTCGCCGGGCTGAAGATCGCGACCTCCTTCATCTGGATGATCACGGTCGCCCTGAAGACTGACATGGGCGTGGCCTGGCACCGCTTCCTGGCGTTCCCGAACATCTTCTTCAAGCGCAACGCCACCGGTGAGACCTCCCTCGGCGCCCTGCTCCCGATGACCTCGGGCGGCAAGCAGATCGACTTCACCGACCCCGGCGACGACGACGTCTTCGGCGTCTCCCAGGTCGAGCAGTTCTCCTGGAAGGGCCTGCTGGACTTCTCCACCTGCACCGAGTGCGGCCGCTGCCAGTCGCAGTGCCCCGCCTGGAACACCGGCAAGCCGCTCTCCCCGAAGCTGCTGATCATGTCCCTGCGGGACCACGCCCACGCCAAGGCGCCGTACCTGCTGGCCGGCGGCGGCAAGACCATGGAGGGCGAGGAGAAAGCCTCCGAGGAGCAGCTGGCCGGCGTCCCCGCCGCCGCGCTCGCCGAGGCCGAGCGCCCGCTGATCGGCACCGCCGAGGAGAACGGCGTCATCGACCCGGACGTCCTGTGGTCCTGCACCACCTGCGGCGCCTGCGTCGAGCAGTGCCCGGTGGACATCGAGCACGTCGACCACATCGTCGACATGCGCCGCTACCAGGTGATGATCGAGTCCGCGTTCCCGTCCGAGGCGGGCACGATGCTCAAGAACCTGGAGAAGAAGGGCAACCCCTGGGGCCTGGCGAAGAAGCAGCGCCTGGAGTGGACCAAGGAGGTCGACTTCGAGGTCCCGGTCGTCGGCAAGGACATCGAGGACCTCACCGAGGTCGAGTACCTGTACTGGGTCGGCTGCGCCGGCGCCCTGGAGGACCGCGCCAAGAAGACCACCAAGGCCTTCGCGGAGCTGCTGCACATCGCGGGCGTGAAGTTCGCGATCATGGGCGGCGACGAGAAGTGCACCGGTGACTCCGCCCGCCGCCTCGGCAACGAGCCCCTGTTCCAGGAGCTCGGCATGGAGAACGTGGCCGCGCTGAACATGGCCTTCGGCGAGGATGACGAGGACGAGTCGACCAAGAAGCCGAAGTCGGCCAAGAAGATCGTCGCCACCTGCCCGCACTGCCTCAACACGCTCGGCAACGAGTACCCGCAGCTCGGCGGCGACTACGAGGTCATCCACCACACCCAGCTGCTGCAGCACCTGGTGGACGAGGGCAAGCTGATCCCCGTCACCCCGGTCGAGGGCATCATCACCTACCACGACCCGTGCTACCTGGGCCGCCACAACAAGATCTACACGCCCCCGCGCGAGATCATCGGCAAGGTCCCGGGCCTCAGGAACGAGGAGATGCACCGCCACAAGGAGCGCGGCTTCTGCTGCGGCGCCGGCGGCGCCCGGATGTGGATGGAGGAGCGGATCGGCAAGCGCATCAACAACGAGCGCGTCGACGAGGCTCTCGCCCTCAACCCGGACATCGTCTCCACCGCCTGCCCGTTCTGCCTCGTCATGCTGACCGACTCGGTCAACGGCAAGAAGAACGACGGCAAGGCCAAGGAGTCCATCCAGGTCGTGGACGTCGCCCAGCTGCTCCTCGACTCCGTCCGCACGCCGCTCGACCCGGCCGGCGAGCCGGAGAGCGAGAGCGAGCCGGAGCCCGAGCCGGCCAAGTGACAGCGGCTCCCTGACGGACGGCGCCCCCTGCTTCGCACAGGCAGGGGGCGCCGTCGTTCACACGGTCCCGTTCAGATGGGCCGGCACCGCCGGCGACGCCTCCGACGGTCGTGGTCATGGGTCACCGGTGTGGCCCGTACGGAGGCCGGACGGGGTGGGTCCGGACCCCGTACGGAGGTGGGCCCAGCCCCACCCCCTCCCGGCACCTGGACCCCGTGTGCACGCCCCCTCGGCTCCGTAGCGTCGAAGGCACCGGGAACACACCCGGCCGCCACGAACGACGACGAGGGTGAAGGACATGACGGGGACGCACACCGGCAGCGAGCACGCGGGATCGTCGAACAGGCTGCTGGTGCAGAGCCTGGCGCTGAACGTCGCCGCGCCGCTGGCCGTCTTCTACGGCCTGCGGGCCGCCGGGACCGGCCTGTGGTGGGCGGTGCTGGCGAGCGCCGTACCGCCGGTGCTGGAGGCACTGCTGACGGTGGTGCGGGAACGGCGCGTCGGGATGCTGGGCGCCCTGGTCCTCGCCCTGGTCGCGCTCGGCGCGGCGCTGTCGGCGGTGACGGGCAGCCCGCGGTTCATGTTCGCCAAGGACGGCTGGATGACGGGGATCGTCGGGCTGGTGTTCCTGGCCACGCTGCGCGGACAGCCGGTCATCCACCGGCTCCTGTCGTCGGTGGCGCGGGGCGAGCGGCGCGCTCAGCTGGAACACGACTGGCAGGCGTCGCCGACGTTCCGCCACCTGATGCGGCTGCTGACGGCGGTCTGGGGCGCGGGCCTGCTGCTGGACTCGGGCGTACGGGTGGTGCTCGCCTACACGCTGCCCGTCGACTCGGTGATGCTGGTGACCACGCTCCAGTACGTGGCGCTGTTCGTGGGCCTGGAGGTCTTCAGCCGCCGCTACGGCCGCAGGCCCGCCCGGATCGCCGCTATCCGGCACGAGGCCGCGACGGCCACGGCGGCCTGACACCCCACCGGAAACCATCAGGGAGCGGGAACATGACACAGGTCGTCGTGGTCACGGGGGCGGCGAGCGGAATCGGTGCGGCGGTGGCGCGGCACTTCGCCGGGCTCGGGGCACGCGTCGTCGTCGCGGACATCGACGAGGCCGGCGGTGCGGCCGTCGCCGAGGAGGTGGGCGGGCTGTTCGTCCGGTGCGACACCACCGGCGAGGAGGACAACCGGGCGCTGATCGACACCGCCGTGCAGACGTACGGCGGGCTCGACCTCGTCCACCTGAACGCCGGGATCGGCGACGGCGGCGGATTCGGCGAGGACGACTACGACACCCGGCGCCGGCACCGCGTCCTGGCGGTGAACCTGCACGGCGTGATGTTCGGGCTGCACGCGGCGCTGCCCGCGCTCGCCGCGCACGGCGGAGGCTCACTGCTGGTGACCTCCAGCATGGCCGGGGTCGGCGCGGCGCCCTTCGACCCCGTCTACGCGGCCACCAAGTACGGCGTGATCGGGCTCGTCCGCTCGCTGGCCCCGGCCTGGCAGGAGAAGGGGGTACGGATCAACGCCCTCTGCCCGGGCTTCGTCCGGACCCCGATCCTGTCACCGGAGGCCGTCGCCTACCTCGTCGGCGAGGGATACGCACTGGCCGAGCCCGCCGAGATCGCCGCGTCGGCCGCCGGGATCGCGGCGGGCGAGGAGACGGGGCAGGCCTATGTGCTGCAGGCAGGCCGCGCCCCGGAACCGGTGGCCTTCCCACGGCTGGACCTGGCACGCACCCACGCCTGACAGCGAGCGGTCCTGCCGGTGCCGTCACAGATCCGGCCGCTGCCTTCTCCTGCTGATGTGCGCGCGGGCGCACCGGGTTCCGGCGGGTGCCGCCAGCATCCGCGGACGGCGGATCACCGCAGCGGCGAACGGAGACAGTGACGGAGACCGTGGTCATCGGCGGCAGACCGCACCGCCTGCACGGACACGAGCCGGAAACCGCATCCGCCCCATGGACACGAGCCGCAAACCGCATGCCCCCGTGGACACGAGCTGCAAACCGCACCGCCTGCACGGACACCAGCCGCAGACCGCACGTCCCTCCGTGGACACCAGCCGCAGACCGCACGTCCTCCGTGGACACCAGCCGCCTTCGTGCGCGGGCGCCCCGCCGCCGATCCGCCCGCGCAGGGGGGCCTACGACGGCGGGGCTTGCGGCGCACGCGGCGGCGCTACGCGCTCTTCGGACCCGCCTGCTGGACCACCTCGAAGGACCACAGCGTGGACCCGGAGGCCGCCGGCTTCGGCCGTTCCCCTTCCGCGCCGCCCTGGTGCGCGGCCTTCATCGGTCCCTCCATCCACGCCTGGAACGACTCCTCGTCACGCCAGCGCGTGTACACGAGGTACGTGTCGGTGCCCTCGACGGGCCGCAGCAGCTCGAACCACTCGAAGCCGTCGGAGTTCTCCACCGCGTGGGCCCGCGAGGCGAACCGCTTCTCCAACACCTCCCGCTGCTCGGCAGGGACGGTCAGCACATTGATCTTCACAACGCTCATGGCCCCATCCTGGCCCACCGTCGCCCGGCCGGCGCACTCGCGGGGTGTCGGCGCGCTCGGAGTTCCCGAGGCCATGGCGGCGCAACCCGACGCGCCAGGCGGTCCCGTGAATTTACCGATCTCACGTACAACCCTTACGCACCCCGAGGGGTCTCCTGATCGCCGACCGCCCGGTGAACCGTGGGACAACCCACGGCGAACAGGGGCGGACCGCACCCCATCGACTGTGGATGCCCGCCAGGCATCCCCGCATGCAGCAGGAGAAACCCGCATGCACAAGCCCCTGCGACTCGCCCTCGCGACGGCCACCGCGGCCGCGCTGACGGGCGGTCTGCTCACGTTCTCGGCCGTGACCGCCACGGCCGCGGACTCCACCCGTGTCCCGCAGGCCGACTTCAACGGCGACGGGATCGGCGACGTGGCCTTCTCCGCCGACGGCGCCTACGTGAACGGCAGGAGCGGCGCCGGCCAGCTGGTCGTCCTCTACGGCTCCAGGACCGGCGGCGTCTCGTCCGCCAAGCGCTCCACGATCAGCCAGAACACCGCCGGCAACCCCGGTACCGCCGAGGCCGGCGACCACTTCGGCGCGGAGACCGCCTACGCCGACTTCAACGGCGACGGCTACGACGACATCGCCGTCGGCTCCTGGGGCGAGGACGTCGGCAGCGACAAGGACGGCGGCGGCCTGGCGATCCTGTGGGGCTCGGCCTCCGGCATCACCGGCAAGGGCGTCACGGTCGCCGACCCGGCCCCCACCGCGCACGACTACTGGGGCAAGAACCTCGCCGCCGGCGACTTCGACGGCGACGGCAAGGCCGACCTGGCCGTCGGCAGCTCCGCCGCCACCATCTATGTCCTCAAGGGCGGCATCAACGCCTCCGGCGTGCCCGGCGGCACGTACACGATCAAGCCCCCGATCATGGGCACCGACGCGGGCGGACCGCTGAACCTGACCGCCGGCAACATCAACGGCGGCCCCGAGACCGATCTGGTGATCGACGGCTACGAGACCGCGACCGACCAGGGCTGGAACAAGAACTACTACGTTCCCGGCTCCTCGACCGGTCTGAGGATGTCCTGGTCCGAGACGCTCAAGCCCGGCGTGATCACCGCGATCGGCGACATCGACGGCGACGGCTACGGCGATGTCGTCAGCGGCGCCTACTGGAACCCGACCGACGCGGACGGCACGGCGGTCCCCGACTCCGGCAAGGGCGGCAAGGTCTGGATCACCTACGGCTCCGACGGCGGACCGATCACCACCAACCCCACCGGCATCACCCAGGACACGGGCAACGTCCCCGGCACCGCCGAGGGCAACGACTTCTTCGGCTACGAGCTGGACCTGGGCGACATCAACGGCGACGGCTTCCTCGACCTCGCGATCGGCGTGGCCGGCGAGAACATCGGCACCGCGACGAACGCCGGCGCCGTCACGGTCCTCTACGGCACGGCCAAGGGCCTGGACACCGACTCCGGCGCCCAGGGCTTCGCCCAGTCCGCGCCCGGAGTGCCCGGCAACGACGAGAAGGACGACTACTTCGGCACGGACGTCAAGCTCGACGACGTCACCGGCGACGGCAAGGCCGACCTCATCGTCGGCTCCCAGGAGAACGCCGGCAACGGCGCGGTGACCTACCTGCCCTCCGACGGCAAGAAGATCACCACGACCGGTTCCCGCACCGTCTCCCCGAGCACCTCGGGCGTCTCGACGACGGGTACGCCGTACTTCGGCGCCAACTTCGCCGACTGATCCGCCGCAGCCGGCACCGGCCGCACACACCCGCCGCCGGGCCCGCCGACGCCTCCTTCGGATACACCGTCCACCCGCGTGACCTGCCGGACGCGGGCGGGACAATGCGGGAAACCGGGGGAAACCCCTGACGGCCCCCTGGTCGACGCGCTGACGGTCCCTTAGGGGATGTCACAGGTCGGCCGCAAAGCCGGGCCCGGAAGCCCGGGCCCGGCACGTCACTCTCCGGGACCAGGTACGTTCGTTGACGTGGCTGGATTCAGGATCGGACGCGGGGGCCGGGACAACCGCACCCCCCAAGGACAGCAGGCGCCGCAGGGACCGTCGTACGGCCGGCCCGGACCGCAGCAGGGGCAGCCCGCGGGGCCGTCGTACGGGCAGCCCGCGGGGCCGTCGTACGGGCAGCCCGCGGGGCCCTCGTACGGCTACCCGCAGGCGCCGCAGCGGCCGTACCCGCAGCAGGGGCAGCCGTACGGGAGGCAGGGCCAGTCGTACGGACACCCGGGCCAGGGCGACGACGGCCCGGAGTACTTCGGGGACGGCGGCGGCTACCCGGGCGGTGCCGGGCACGACCCGTACGCGGCCAACAACCCGGGCCACACCCAGGCGTTCTCGGTCGACGAGGCCGCCGGCTACACCCAGGGCGCGACCTACCAGGCCGGCTCGGCCGCCGCACCAGCCGCTCCGCTCGGCCCGCCCCTGCACTGGAAGGAACTGCTGAAGGGGATCGTCCTCTCCCCCGACCAGACCTTCCTGCGCATGCGGGACTACACGATGTGGACCCCCGCCCTCATCGTCACCTTCTTCTACGGCCTGCTCGCCGTGTTCGGCTTCGACGGCGCCCGCAAGGAGGCGATCAGCGCCACGCTGTCCAACGCGGTGCCGATCGTGCTGATCACGGCGGTCGTGATGGTGTTCGGCCTGTTCATCCTGGGCGTGGTCACGCACACCCTGGCCCGTCAGCTCGGCGGTGACGGCGCCTGGCAGCCGACGGTCGGCCTGTCCATGCTGATCACGGCCCTCACGGACGCGCCCCGCCTGGTCGTCGCCATGTTCTTCGGCGGCGACGCCGGCTTCGTGCAGCTGCTCGGCTGGGCCACCTGGATCGGCGCGGGCGCCCTGCTGACCCTGATGGTCTCCCGCTCCCACGACCTGCCCTGGCCGAAGGCGCTGGGGGCGTCGGCGATCCAGCTGATCGCCCTGCTGTCGATAGTGAAGCTGGGTACGTTCTAGCGGCCCGCGACCGACACGGGAGAGGCCCCCGGCGCCGCGGCGCCGGGGGCCTCTTTCCTGTCCGGGGTTCTCAGGCGTCGAGGACCTGCCCCGCGCGCTTCACCACGGGCGGCTCGACGCTCCACGGGAAGTTGATCCACTCGTCGGTCCGCTTCCAGACGTACTCGCATTTCACGAGGGAGTGGGACTTCTCATAGATCACCGCGGAGCGCACCTCGGCGACGGTGTCGAGGCAGAAGTCGCGCACGAGCTTGAGCGTCTTGCCGGTGTCGGCGACGTCGTCGGTGATCAGTACCTTCTTGTCGGAGAAGTCGATCACGTTGGGGACGGGCGCGAGCATGACCGGCATTTCCAGGGTGGTCCCCACACCGGTGTAGAACTCCACGTTCACGAGGTGGATGTTCTTGCAGTCGAGGGCGTAGGCGAGCCCACCCGCGACGAAGACCCCGCCCCGGGCGATGCTGAGCACGATGTCGGGCTCGTACCCGTCGTCGGCGATGGTCTGCGCGAGCTCGCGGATGGCGCCGCCGAACCGCTCGTAGGTCAGGTTCTCCCGAACGTCACTCATGTCTGTGGCTGCCCTCACACCTGGGTCCGATGGAAATTGACGTAGGACCGCGAGGCGGTGGGTCCGCGCTGCCCCTGGTACCGGGAGCCATAGCGCTCGCTGCCGTACGGGAACTCGGCGGGCGAGCTCAGCCGGAACATGCACAGCTGGCCGATCTTCATCCCCGGCCAGAGCTTGATCGGCAGCGTGGCGAGGTTGGACAGCTCAAGGGTGACGTGGCCGCTGAAGCCGGGGTCGATGAACCCGGCGGTGGAGTGCGTGACCAGGCCCAGCCGCCCGAGCGAGCTCTTCCCCTCCAGCCGCGAGGCGAGGTCGTCGGGCAGCGAGATGACCTCGTAGGTGGAGGCGAGTACGAACTCCCCGGGATGGAGGATGAACGGCTCGTCCCCCTCCGGCTCCACCAGCCGCGTCAGATCGGACTGCTCGACGGAGGGGTCGATGTGCGGGTAGCGGTGGTTCTCGAACACCCGGAAATAGCGGTCCAGCCGCACGTCGATGCTCGACGGCTGCACCATGGATTCTTCGTAGGGATCGATCCGTACCCGCCCGGCGTCGATCTCGGCCCGGATGTCCTTGTCTGAGAGAAGCACGTAGCGAGGATACGCAAGGCGCGCGGAGCCGTGACAATCGTGACGACTCCGCGCGCCTGTGTTACCGCTGCGGCGGGTGTGCGCCGCGCTGTCCGTGTGACCTCTGCGGCCCGTGTTGCCGCGCCGCCCGCTCCCGCCCTAACGCTTTTCCAGGGCGACCGGCACCACACTGCGGAGCCGGGCGCACCGGGGACACCTCATGAGCCGGCGGGGGCCGAGCCGGTCGGCCCGCTGCATCGGGAACGAAGCGGTGCTGAAGACGTGCCCGTCCGCGCAGCGGACGACGGTGCGTTCCATCAAGTCCCTTAAGTCCCTTCCCCAAGAGCCTCGTCGGGCTTCCCACCCCGACGACAAAAGCCACATTACGGGATCAAAGAGACGACTCTCCAGGCGGCACTCCGGCCCCACCGGGACCCTCCGCGAGGCCTCCACGGTACGCCCCAACTCCGCCCGCCCGCAGCCGGATCCCACCCCTGAAACGGACTCAGACCCCGGCGCCCGGGCACCAGGGGTCTGCGATGATGTACAGTGAGCAAGCGTCCGGACACCAACTCCACGAGGGCCGTGGCCGTACTTACGCGGGTGTAGTTTAATGGTAGAACATCAGCTTCCCAAGCTGAGAGCGCGAGTTCGATTCTCGTCACCCGCTCCATAAGAACCCCCAGGTCAGAGACCCGGGGGTTGTTTGTTGTCCAGGGTGCCTTGGATGCCGACTCTCGGACCGGGGCCGCGATCGAGCAGCACTGGCGACCCTCGGAACGCGGGACACCGAAGCCGAGCACGCCATCTACGCCAGGTGCAGGTGGGCGAACGAGCGCTCCGCGCCCCAGCGTTGGGTGCCGAGGCCGGAACCATGCTCGGTGTCGCGCCGGGCTATCACCGGTTGCACGTCAGGGCCCCGAGCCGGCCGACGGTATTTGTCATGGCCGTGTCCGCAGTCTGCTCGGGGACGACGAGAGCACAGGCTTGATCACCCGGGGTTCTGGCCTCGATGAAGGGCGTCAGGCCCGAGCTCGCCACGGGGGCGTCCGTGACCATCGGCCGCCGCCGCTACCCGTCAAGCAGGTGGGCCGGGTCATCACGCGACTGGACCCCGACCTCACCGCCGGCGAGGTCGTGCGGGCCATGACGCGTCTCGGCTTCGCCTGCCACGACCGCCCCGAGGGCGCGCCCGTGGGCGAGGGCGGACCCGCTCTCCTCCACACCGCGTCCGCACTGCTCGGCGGCACCGGCCCCGTGGCCGTGTGAGGACGGGCGGGAGACCGCCCTCAGGATCCCGGTGGGGCCCTGCCGGCGCGCGCCGGCAGGGCCCCACCGCTGTGTCGCCGTCCGCTCGGAAAGCGCGCCGGCCGGGCACCGGGGCGCAGGCAGCGTCTCACCGGTCGAAGTGGATGAGATCTCCTACGGTCCATGCGCTGACGTCCTTGATCGCGACTCGGTACATGCCGCCCGTCTCCGGGATGCCGAGGCTGCCCTGCAGGATCCGAGCGAGATGAAAGTGCAAATGCGTGGGCGCCTCGCCGCGACCGGGCCGGTTCCCTCGCGGACCGCGCGCAAAGACGTCCGAGAACGGGCCGAGACGGTCCGAGTCCTTCAGGACCTCCGCCACCCGCTCCCTCCACACGGCCTCCGGAGCCAGCCGGCCGGTGATGACGGCGCCGCCGACGACCACGGTCAGCGACATCTGATTGCTTCGCTCCGACTCCACCGCGGCGGAGATGGCGACGAGCAGCTCATCAGGGTTCGACATGACAGCACAGCTTATTCGGCCCACCTGGATCAGGAACCGCCCGTGGGGCTGAAGCGGCTGCGCGCTCGGCAGGAGGCGGCTTCCGCCCACCGGTGAGGCCCGATCGCGGCAGGCTTCTTCCTTCCCCAGAAGGGTGAAATCTACTTCTGTACGAGTAGATTTTCGTTCCTGACATGGGTACGCTTCTTCTCGTAGACAAGGTCGACGAGACCCGCCAGACACGAACTGGCGGGTGGCTGGATACGAAGTACGCAGGTCAGTGCGGCTCTCGAGCCTCGAAGCCAGAGTGTTCCCAGAACGGTGACGGGACTGAGAGCCGCACTGGGCGGCTCGCACGTCGAGGAGCTGCCAACAGCAGTACCGGTTCACAGTGATTGGTTCAGAGAGGAACGGAGGAGCAGACGCCATCAGGATCGCCCGGCCCGAGCAGCACTCGGCCCGGGTACCGCAAGACCCCGGAAATGGATGGTGGTCCCCGGTCAAGCAGCTGCGATCCCCCCGCACCCCCCTCTGCCGGGCCGGGTAGCGGAAACAGAAGGTCGGCACAGCAGTAGGGCCGACCGATGGTGTTCAATTTCCTTCGGGGCCCTGGTGCCGTACGCACCAGGGCCCCTCGACGCGTTGCACAACGAGGTGACATGACATCGGACAACCCCCTGAATGATCGTCTGGACGACGACGACTACCCCGCGTACACGATGGGCCGGGCAGCCGAGATGCTCGGCGCCACCCCGGCCTTCCTCCGGGCCATCGGTGAGGCTCGTCTGATCACTCCGCTCCGCTCGGAGGGAGGACATCGCCGGTACTCCCGCTACCAACTGCGGATCGCCGCGCGCGCCCGGGAGCTCGTCGACAAGGGGACTCCGATCGAGGCCGCGTGCCGCATCGTCATCCTCGAGGACCAGCTCGAGGAAGCGCAGCGCATCAACGCCGAGTACCGTCGTGCCGCCAACGAATCGGCGGGCCGTGCCGGCTCCGCCTCCGCCTGAACACGCGGGCGCGTGCCGTATCCGGAACGCCGTCTTGCGGCCGAAGGAGAGCACGGCAAGGAGAGCACGGCTCGGAAAGTCGCCGGTCCGCTGCTGCCGAACCGACGCCGCCCTGGCGTCAGCCAATCATCTCGGATGGCGAGTTCCTGAGTGAACAGCGGGCCGCAGTGGCCCAGTGCTCGCAGCGCCCAGGACGCCGGTGGTGCTGCAGTCGCCGCCGTCGGCCAGGAAGCTCGCGGTGCCGGTCACTTGCACACCCGGTGTTCTCTCCAGCGTGGCAGCGGTCCTCTCGGCAGGCGGCAGGGACCGCGCCGGCTGGTGACGCGGCTCTGTTCCTCACACCTTCTCGGCCAGCACACGTGGATGCCCGGCGGTGAGCAGACCGATGTCCTCGACATCAGACGTCAGGATCGTCACCCGGCCAGGATGCTGCGGGGCGGTCGCGCACAGCATGGCCTCGATGGCGTACTTGTGACCGTGCAGCCCCGCAGCCCGCAGCAGAGCAGCGGCGGACTGCGCAACCGTCTGGGGCACCGGCAGGGCCGCCAGGGGCGGCCGCACACCTCCCAACACGGCCATGTCCGCCCGACGCAGAGCCGGACCCCGCGTGGATATCGGGGATCGAGTGGTGGTCAAGACGATGATTGCCCGCAGGGATTATTTTGCAGTTCTGCTTCCTTGCCCATCCCGCAGTCGGCTGCCCCACCCCCGCCGATCGGCGGGTGTGGGGGTGCGTCACCCGCCGAACCACCCTTCACCCTGCGCAGGCGGAAAAGATCTGTGGATCTTCGCGGCAACCTTTTCGGCCTCTCGGACCACTGAGTGTTGTCCGGCCAAGTGGTCCGGTCAGATGCAACGGCTGAAAGAGAGCACAGGCATGTCCCTGGAACGAGAGCACAGACATGTCCCCAGCCCACCCACGTCATCGGTGGCGTCCCGCACCGGCGGTGGTCGCCCGAAGCATCGTGGCCGTCGGTTGCTCGCGCGTCGGGGTTTCTGGGCGGGCCTCGTCATGGTGGTCGTGGCCGGCTCCGCCGTTGTGGTCAGCCAGGCTTCGGCGCAGCAGACCCTGGATCTGAAGAAGTGGTACGTGCTGGTCAACCGCAACAGCGGCAAGGTGCTGGACGACCGCGGCTTCGCCACGAACGACGGCGCGGCGGTGGTGCAGTGGACGCGCCACGGCGGGGCCAACCAGCAGTGGCGGTTCATCGACGCGGGTGACGGGTACTACCGGCTGCAGAACCGGAACTCCGGCAAGGTGCTGGACGACCTCGGCTGGTCGAAGACCGCCGGCTCCGCCCTCGTGCAGTGGAAAGACCTGAACGGCACCAACCAGCAGTTCAAACTGGCCAAGGCGCCGGACGGCCACGTGCGTTTGATCAATCGCTTCAGTGGCATGGCCGTCGAGGTCCACAACGCCGCCAAGGCCGACGGGGGCGACGTCGTCCAGGATCGCGACCGGGGCGGCGCCGATCAGCAATGGCAACTCGTCCCCGCCGGGAGTGCCGGCACGCAGCCGTCGTCAGCACCGTCTCCCGCGGCCGGTGGCGGCAGCCCGACGACACGTTTCATGGGCAGCAGCACGGTGCTCATCGGCGGCTCGATGACTGACGCCTCGGCGACCGCCGCGCCGTTCGACATGCGCTACGCCTATGTACACAGCCGGCCCGCGCCCTCGTCGGCCGCCTATTCGGCAGCGCGCTGCCAGGACGGATGGTCGAGCTGGTGGGGCTGCTGGAACGGCAGCACCACGGCGCCCGGCACTTACGTGACCTGGCGGGACACCGTGGCGGCCCACGCGACGTACAAGGGCAGCCCGCGCCCGCAGAAGATGCTCTGGACGTGGTACTCGTTGCGCGACCTCGGGGATCTGGCAGGCGAGGGCGACGGCCCGGGCGAGGTCAAGGCCATCAACAGGCTCGACCTGCTCACCCGGTACATGAACGACTACCGTTTCTTCCTCCAGAAGATCGGCAGGTCGCACGACGCGATCGACCTTGAGCCCGACTTCTGGGGCTACGTCCGGTCGCTCGGCGATCCGCACCAGGTTGCCGCACAGGTCTCGGCCGCCAACCCGACCGATTGCGGATCGCAGGAGAACAGCGCCGCCGGACTCAGCCGCTGCCTGATGTCGATGGCGCGCAAGTACGCGCCGAACGCCGCCGTGGGGCTCCACCTCACCTGCTGGGACTGGCAGACCAACACACCGGCATGCGTCAAGGACTACGCAAAGCTCGGGGCACAGAACGCCGACTTCCTGGTCACCGATGTGTCGGACCGCGACGCAGGCTGGTACGCACAGCCGGCCCACGGCGGCCGTGACGCCTTCTGGACCGACCAGAAGGCCGCCGCCGCGCTGAAGTTCTACAAGACGATGGCCGAGTCCGTGGGCAAGCCGGTGGTCCTGTGGCAGGTTCCCGTGGGCAACATGGCGCAGAACAACACTCTCAACCATTACAAGGACGACAAGGTGGACTGGTTCTTCGCGCACATGGACCAGGTCGCGAACGCCCATGTCGCCGGCCTGCTCTTCGGTCCAGGGCAGCAGGAACAGACAACGGCCGAGTCCGACGGCGGAAACCTGATCCGCAAGACGATCGGCTATCACAACTCGGGCGGTACAGCGCTCAAGTAGGCGAAGGCACGAATGCGCCCCCATCTCTCCGATGGGGGCGCATTCGTCATCTTCGCCGGGCTCAGCGGCGGGTCAGCGCTGGAGGGTGAGGACACCCGGCCGCCACGGCAGTCGGTCGTAGGGGCCGCTCGCGGAGGGGGACTTGCCCTGGTAGAGGAACTGCAGGTTGCAGGGGTCGATGGTCATGGTCTGGTCGGGGTTGGTGCGGACCAGGTCGCCGTGGCTGATGTCGTT
>NZ_JNXR01000030.1:0-158290 GCF_000725475.1 Streptomyces durhamensis | reverse complement strand
GGTAGGGGGGAGGGGGCCGCGGTGCCCACCGGGGAGGGTAGGGGGGGGGGGGTGGCCGTGTGGACCGGTGACGGTACGGGGGAGGGGGTTGCGGTGCGGACCGGGGAGGGGACGGGGGACGGGGTCGCGTGGCCCTTCGCCGGTTCCGGTGTGGCGGTGGCGGTGTGGGCCGCGGCATGGCTGCCGCCCTGGGCCGCCTGGGCGGTCAGGGTGCCGGCGACGGCCAGTGCCGCGCCCACGGCGGAGACCCCCAAGGCGGAACGCAGGGTGCGGGCACGGCCGGGGCGGGATGCACGGTGTGCGGACATGGATTCCTTCGGTCGTTCGGGATCGGACATCGGGTCGAAGTGGAGGCCTCCACCCGGACAGACGTCCGACCCCGGCCGAGGTTGCAGGCGACGACCGGGAATTTCCCGTGGGCCGGTGACCAGGCCGTGCTCGGGCCGATCTCACGCCCCGGCGCGGGGCACCCGCTCGCCCGTCCCTGCGTCGGTCCACGCGGCGGTTTCGTCTGTCCCCGCGTCGGTCCGTGCCGCGGCCTCGCCCGTCCCCTCATCGGTCCGCGTCCCGGACCCGCCTCTCCACTCCGGCGCCAGCACCGACCAGATCTCCTCGTCGTGCCACTCGCCCCGGTACCGGTAACTCTCCCGCAGCACGGCCTCCCTGCGCATGCCGAGACGCCGGGCGACCGCGATGCTGGGGGCGTTCCCCGCCGACACCCACCACTCCACTCGGTGGATGCCCCGCTCCCGGATCGCCCAGTCGATGAGCAGCCGCGCCGAGCGGGTCACCAGCCCCCGGCCCACCGCGGCCGGTTCCAGCCAGCAGCCCGCCTCCGCCGTTCCCTGCGGGACGTCCATCCGGCGCAGGATCACCGCGCCGACCAGGGTTCCGTCGAGCCGGATCCCCCGGATGAGCCCCGCGTCGGCCGTCTCCTTGTCGGCGTACGCCGTCAGGAACGACCGGGCGGCCGCCAGATCCGTCACCACGTCCGGCAGTCCGTTGAACCGCCCGATGAACTCCCGGCCCCGGTCCACATGGGCGAGGAACTCCCCGGCGTGCCAGGGCTGGAGGGGGCACAGTTCGGCGCCGTCGGTGCCGAGGGAGGTCGCGAACATGGTCACCTTCGGGTGGTCGGATGGGACACCTGGCACGCCAGCCTACGGTCGGCACCCGCAAGCAAGTGCCGCCCCGCTTCCACGCGTCGGGCGCCGGCCGCGGACGGCTCGCCGGTGCCGTCCGGCGCGATCTCCGCTGTGTTCGCGGCGGTCACCGTGCCAGAGTGGTCATCGCCGCACACCGGGTGGCCGACTGGCGGGGGGTCCCATGCACACGGCGTTCCTGTTCGGCACGGGGGTGTTCTGGACGGCGGCGTATGTGCTGCTGATCAGGACAGGGCTGCGGGAGCGCACGTTCGGGATGCCCGTCGTCGCCTTCGCCACCAACATCAGCTGGGAGTTCATGTTCGCGTTCGTGCGGCCCCCGGCCGGGCTCATGCACGTCGTCAACGTCGTGTGGTTCTGCTTCGACCTGGCCGTCGGCTACACGCTCGTACGCTTCGGCCGGTCCGAATTCCCCTGTCTTCCCCGCCGGTTGTACCTCCCCGCGCTCGTCACGCTGCTCGCTTTCGCCTATCCGGGCATGAACTACGCCTCGGAGCAGTTCGACGCGGGCGGTGGCGCCATCACGGCGTTCGGCAGCAACCTGGCGATGTCCGGGATGTTCCTCGCGATGCTCGCTGGCCGCCGGGGCACGCGCGGCCAGTCCCCGGGCATCGCGGTGACCAAGCTCGTCGGCACGGCCTGCGCCTCCCTGGCGCTGCTCACCGACCCCGACGCGGTGCCCCGCCATGAAACCGCCCTCATGCGCTATCTGTACGTCGGCTGCTTCCTGCTCGACCTCGCCTACGCCGCCGCCCTGTTCGCCGTCCGCCGCGCCGAGCGCACGGCCCCTGTCACCGCCCCGGCGTGAGGGCGTGTCCCGCCCGGGGGAGGGCCCCCCTCGGCGGCGGGCGCCGTCGCGCCCGCTCCTCGGCAGACATCGTTGTCCGGCCCGAATGGCGGCGTACCCGTGTGGGGCCGACGATGGTGGCGTGGGTCAAGGCCGCCGCCGCAGCGCCGGTGCCGTCGGAGGCCGCCGGGGGACGGTGGCCGGCCCCGGCCGCGGTCAGCGGCTGGAAGGGAGGACACCGTCATGCTGGAAGTGAAGACGGTCGAGAAGCCGGACGAACGGCGTGACTTCCCCCGTGGCCACCTCGAAGCGCTGCACCTGACCGGGCTCGACTTCGCGGTGGGCACGTTCGAACCGGGGTGGCGCTGGTCGGAGTCCGTGGCGCCGATCGCGGGCACCGAGAGCTGCATGGTCCACCACAACGGCTATGTGCTGCGGGGGCGGATGCACCTGCGCATGGACGACGGCGGCGAGTCCGAGGTCGGCCCCGGCGACGTCTTCGTGTGCCCGCCCGGGCACGACGCCTGGGTGGTGGGCGACGAACAGGTGGTGGTCTTCGACTTCGCCGGGACCATGGCAAACGAGTACGCGAAGGGCTGACAGGACGGGCAGCGCGCCCGCCCCGGGACCGGGCCGCCCGCGGTGCGGCCCGGTCTCCGTGTCCGTACCCGGTGGCGTACCCCTGCGTCGCCCGGGGAAGCGCCGCCGCCCGTCACCGCCTCGCCTCGACCCGCAGCGCCCCCTCGAAGGCCGCCCTCACCCCTCGAAGTCCCCCGCCCCCTCCTGTGCGAAGGCGACCGCCTCCGGGTGGCCGAACAGGCCGGGGAGGCCGCCGGTGTGCAAGAACACCGTCTTCTCACCCGGCCGGACGGCACCGTCGCGGACGGCCGCGTGGAGTCCGGCGAGGGCCCGGCCCGTGTAGACCGGGTCGAGGACCAGGCCCTCGGTACGCGCCGCGAGCCGAAGCGCCTCGCCCGCCGGGCCGGTCAGCGTCGCGTACCCGGCTCCCACCTGGTCCCGGCGCACCCGCAGCCCCCCGGCCGTGACCTTCTCCGTGGTGAGCGGCGCCGCGAAGGCCACCACGGCAGCCGCCGGGTCGGCCAGGGCGCCCACGTCGACGCCGAGCACCGAACCGGCGCCCAGGGCCGCGACCAGTCCGGCCATGGTGCCGCCCGAGCCGAGCGCGACCACCACCGTCCGCAGCTCCGGCAGCTGCTCGTCCAGCTCCTCGCCACAGCGCACATAGCCCCGCGCGCCCCGCACACCCGACCCGCCGAACGGGATCAGCGCGGGCCGGGCCCCGCCGGCCCGCAGCCGCGCGCACACCTCGGCCGCCGCCGCGTCCAGTCCCGCCTGGTCCACCTGGCCCGCCCAGGCGAGCCGTGCCCCGAACAGCCCGTCCAGCGCGAGGTTCCCGGAGTGCGAGGCGCCCGGCGTGCCGCGCAGCACGAGGACCGCGGTCAGCCCCAGCCGGGCGGCCGCCGCGGCGGTCAGCCGGGCGTGGTTGCTCTGCGGCGCCCCCGTGGTCACGAGCGTGTCCGCGCCCTCGGCGAGAGCCGCGCCCACCGTCCACTCCAGCTTGCGGATCTTGTTTCCGCCGCCGCCCAGGCCGGTCAGGTCGTCCCGCTTGATCCACAGGTCCTCCGCTCCCAGCCCGAGCGCGGCGGCCAGCCGTGGCGCCGGTTCGAGGGGGGTGGGAAAGGTACCGAGCGGTACGGGGGAGTGGCTCATGGCGTACGTCCTTCGATGCGGATCAGGCGCCGGGCAGGTGCCGATCAGGTGCCCATCAGTGCCGACCGGGTGCGGATCGCGGTCGTTCGGGCCAGTCGATCACACCGGCAGCAGCCGGGCGATCAGCGCGCCGAGCTGACGGGCCGTACGGCACTCGTGCATCTCGGCCAGCTCGGCGTAGGCGGGCGCGGCCGAGTCGCCGGTACCCCACTGGGCGCGCGGCTCGGGGTTCAGCCAGTACAGGCGGCGGGCCCGCCGGGCGAGATCGCGCACGGCGGCCAGGTTCGGGTCGCCCATGTTCGTCCGGGCGTCGCCGAGGACGAACACGGTCGTGCGCGGGCCCACCGCCTCGCCGTACCGCTCGGCGAACTCGCCCAGCGCCACGCCGTAGTCGCTGCTGCCGTGCCAGCCGGTGAGCGTGGCCTCGGCGCGGATCCGGGCGCCGAGCCCGCCGGGGTCGGCGCGGCCGTGGTCGAGCAGCCCGGTCACCTCGTCCAGCCGGTTGACGAAGGCGAACACCCGGACCTTGCTGAACTGGTCGTGCAGCGCCTGCACCAGCAGCATCGTGAAGTCCGAGAAGCCGGACACCGAGCCGGACACATCGCACAGCAGCACCAGTTCGGGGCGGACCGGGCGGCGCCGGCGCAGCACCGGCCGCATCGGCACCCCGCCCGTGGACAGCGAGGAACGCAGGGTGCGGCGCAGGTCGACGGTACCGCGCGCGGCACGGCGGCGGCGCGCGGCCAGCCGGGTGGCGAGCTTGCGCGCGAGCGGCTGAACCGCCCTGCGCAGTTCGGCCAGTTGGTCCCGATTCGCGAACAGGAAGTCCACCCGGTCCGCGGTCGGGACGACACCGCGCCGGGCGATCTCGTCCGGCCCGCGCCGCTCGGCGACACGGCGCCGCGCGTCCGCCCCTACCATCCGCCGGAAGGCCTCGATCCGGCGCCGGATCTCGTCGTCCAGCAGCCGGTCCGCGAAGCCGCCGCCGCTCCCCTCGCGGCCCCGGACATCGGCCCGCACCCGGGCCAGAAGGGTCTGCGGGCGCAGCCGGTCCAGGGTCTGGTACGCCGACCAGCCGTCCGAGCCGGGTGAACTGCCGTATCCGCCGAGGCCGTCGACGGCCTCCGCCGCCAACCGGGCCATCAGCGCCCGGTCGTCGGCCGCGAGGGCCTGGGCCAGGCGGTCGCGCAGTGCCTCGCGGTCCGTGGCGGCGCCGTCCGGGCCGCCGACCCCGCGCGGGAAGTACAGGTCGAAGACGGGGTCGAACACCGCCCGCTGCCCCGGTCCGTGCAGCAGCGTGGCGGCCAGCCCCTCGCGCAGCCGCTCCCGGTCCGCGAGCCCCAGCGCCTCCAGCGCACGGGCCGCGTCCACGGTCTCGCCCGTGCCGATCCGCACCCCGTGCGCGCGCAGCGCCCCGACCAGCCCGGTGATCCGCTCGGCGAGCGCGGTCACAGCGCGTCCAGGTCGAGTTTCGCCGCCGCCTTCTGGATGTCGTCCTGATGCTTGAGGATCACCCCGAGGCTGTCCCGTACGACCGTCTCGTCCAGCGTGTCGGCGCCCAGGGCCAGCAGGGTGCGCGCCCAGTCGACGGTCTCGGCGACGGACGGCGCCTTGCGCAGGTCCATGGCCCGCAGCGCCCCCACGACCCGCACCACCGACTCGGTCAGCGCAGCGCCGAGGCCCGGCACCTTCAGCCCTACGATCCGCCGCTCCAGCTCCTCCTCGGGGAAGCCGATGTGCAGGAACAGGCAGCGGCGGCGCAGCGCCTCGGACAGCTCCCGGCCGGCGTTGGAGGTGAGCACGACGAACGGGCGGCGGGTCGCGGTGACCGTGCCCAGCTCCGGGACCGTGATCTGGAAGTCGCTGAGCACCTCCAGGAGCAGCCCCTCCATCTCGACGTCGGCCTTGTCGGTCTCGTCGATCAGCAGGACCGTCGGCTCCTCGCCCCGGATGGCGGTGAGCAGCGGGCGGGGGAGCAGGAACTCCTCGCTGAAGATGTCGGTGCGGGTCTCGTCCCAGCTCTCGTCGCGGCCGGCGCTGATGCGCAGCAGCTGCTTGGCGTGGTTCCACTCGTACAGCGCCCGGGACTCGTCCACGCCCTCGTAGCACTGGAGCCGGACGAGCCGTGCGCCGGCCACCTGGGCGACGGCCTTGGCCAGCTCGGTCTTGCCGACCCCGGCGGGGCCCTCCACCAGCAGCGGCTTGCCCAGCCGGTCGGCGAGGAACACGGTCGTGGCGACGGCGGGTGAGGCGAGGTAACCGGTCTCGGCGAGGCGGGCGGAGACGTCGTCGACGGACGTGAACAACGGGGCCTCCGGCGGTGTCGGAAAGGGTGTCCAGGCTCCTATCTAAGCGCTTGTTCAGTCGATCTGTCACGTGGATCCGGCGGAGACCGCCCTGGACGCCGCGCGGTACACACCGATCGGTTTCCTTTCGTCCGCCGTCCGGTTAACCTCGCCGCATGGCCTCCACGGACAAGCTGTCCCCGCGTGACCGGCTGCTCGACGCGGCCGCCCGGCTGTCGTACCGCGACGGCGTCTCCGTCGGCATCGAGGCGCTGTGCCGGGAGGCGGGCGTCTCGAAGCGGTCCATGTACCAGCTCTTCGACAGCAAGGACGCGATGCTGGCCGCGAGCCTGGAACGGCGAGGCCCCTGGTACGACGCCCAGCTCGCGCACCCCGATCCGGAGGCCGCCACCCCGCGCGAGCGCATCCTGTACGTCTTCGCACGCTTGGAGCGGTCCTCCCGGGACGCCGGCTACCACGGCTGTCCCTATCTGGCCGTCCTGGTGGAGCTGAAGAATCCGGAGCACCCGGCGAGTGTGGTGGCCCGCACGGTCAAGGACCGGCTGGCGGCGACCTTCCGCGCCGAGGCCGAGCGCGGCGGCGCCCGCGATCCCGACCTGCTCGCCCGCCAGCTCCTGCTGGTCTTCGACGGGGCCAGCGCCCGGGCCGGGGCGAAGGTGGAGGACCTGCGCGACGGCCTGGCCACGACGACGGTGACGGCACTGCTGGACGCGGCGGGGATGGACTAGCGCCCCGGGGGAGGGCACCGCCAAGGAGGGCCCGGGGCCGTAGGCGCAGCGCACCCGTACGGGGCAGCCCAACGCGCCGCCCGCCTCGCCCACCCGGTCCAATGAAACCGTGACCGCGCCCCCGGACGACTGCCTCGCGCGCAACGAATGGATCTGCGGCGCCTATCTGAGCACCCGCCGCCAGATCCTCCTCGACGCGGTCGTCCAGCACCTTCAGCTGACCGCCCTGTCGGTCCTCGTCGGCCTGGTCATCGCCCTGCCCCTCGCGGTGCTGGCCCGTCGCTGGGGCTGGGCGGCCGGTCCCGTCCTCGCCGTGACGACGATCCTCTACACCATCCCGTCCCTCGCCATGTTCTCCCTGCTCCTGCCCCTGTACGGCCTCTCGGCCACCCTCGTCGTCGCCGGGCTCGTGCTGTACTCGCTGACCCTGCTCGTCCGGAACATCCTCGCGGGCCTGCGCGCGGTCCCCGAGGAGACCCGGCAGGCCGCGCGCGGCCTCGGCTACGGCCCGATCCGCCTGCTGCTCACCGTGGAGCTGCCCCTCGCCGTGCCCGCCGCCATGGCCGGCCTGCGTATCGCCACCGTCTCGGCGGTGTCCCTGGTCACGGTCGGCGCGATCGTCGGTTTCGGCGGCCTCGGCAACCTCATCTACGCGGGCATGAACACCTACTTCAAGGCCCAGGTCCTCACCGCGTCCGTGCTGTGCGTACTGATCGCCGTCGCCGCCGACCTGCTCCTGCTGGGGGTGCAGTGGCTGATCGCGCCCTGGACCAGGGCGGGCCGTGCCCGAGCGGCTCCCCGGCGAGGGCGCGCCCATGTGAGAGCCGCCGGGGCGAAGGCAGACCGCGCATGAACACGCTCACGGCCACCTGGCACTGGCTCGCCGACCCCGCGCACTGGTCGGGCGACGACGGCGTCCGGCACCGGCTGTTCCAGCACCTGGTGCTCACCGTGGTCTGCCTGGTCCTCAGCTGTCTGGTCGCGCTGCCCGTCGCCCTGGTCCTCGGCCACCTCGGCAGGGGCGGCGCGCTCGCCGTCAACATCTCCAACGTCGGCCGGGCCGTGCCCACCTTCGCCGTCCTGGTCCTGCTGCTCCTGACGCCGGTCGGCAGATGGGGCGAGGGGCCCACGGTGGTGGCCCTGGTGCTGTTCGCCGTCCCACCGCTGCTCACCAACGCCTACGTCGGGATGCGCGAGGTCGACCGCGGCGTCGTGGGGGCGGCCCGGGGCATGGGGATGACCGGACGGCAGATGCTGCTGCGCGTGGAGCTGCCCCTCGCGCTGCCGATGGTCCTGAACGGGGTGCGGATCGCCGCCGTCCAGCTCGTCGCCACCGCCACCATCGCCGCGCTCGCGGGCGGCGGCGGCCTCGGCCGGATCATCACCGCCGGCTTCAACCTCGCCAGCACACCCCAGGTCGTCGCGGGCGCCCTGCTCGTCGCCGCGTTCGCACTCGTCGTCGAGGGCGTCTTCGAACTCGCCGAGAGGCTGGCACCGACCTGGACGAGGGCCGGCCGATGAGAGGAGCTCCCGCCGGCGCGGGGCGGCCGACGAGCAGAGCGGCTGCTGCTCCGGGCCGGCCGATGCGGAGAGTTCCCGCCGGCCCGGGGTGGCCGGTGCGGAGAGCCTCTGTCGGACCGGGGGCGCCGGTGAGACGGATCTTCGCGGTGGTCGCCCTCCTCACGGCCACCGCCTGCGCCACGGGCCCCTCCCTGGAGGACCGCGGGCAGGTCACCGCGCCGCCCGGTGACAGTCACCACCTGACCATCGGCTCGGCCGGCTTCACGGAGAGCGATCTGCTCGCCCAGATGTACGCCCAGCTGCTGAACCAGGCCGGCTACAAGACCTCCATCCTCACGGTCGCCAACCGGGAGCTGTACGAACCGGCGCTGGAGTCCGGCCAGATCGACGTCGTGCCCGAGTACGCGGCCACCTTCGCCGACTGGCTGAACGCCAAGACCCACGGCGCCGACGCGAAACCGGTCGGCTCACCCGACCTCGCCACCACCATGAAGGCCCTGCGCACGCTCGCCACGCCCCGCGGGCTCACCGTCCTTCCGCCCGGCCGGGCGGTCGACCAGAACGCCTTCGCGGTCAGCGCCGCCTACGCCCGCGCGCACGGCCTCACGACCCTCAGCGACCTGGGCGCCGCCAAGCTGGAGGTACGGCTCGCCGCAGGGGACGAGTGCGTGCAACGGCCGTACTGCGAACCGGGACTGAGGAAGGTGTACGGCATCGACATCACCGGCGTCGACCCCAAGGGCGTCGGCACCACCCAGGCGAAGCGGGCCGTGCAGGACGGCCGGGACCAGATGGTGCTGACCACCACCACGGACGCCACGCTCGACTCCTTCGGCCTGGTCCTGCTCGCCGACGACAGGCACCTGCAGAACGCCGACTACCTGGTCCCGGTCGTCAACCGCTCCCGGGCCGGCAGCGACCGCGTGGCCAAGGCGCTCGGCAGGCTCAACGACGTCCTCACCACGCGCGACCTGGCCGGGATGAACCAGCAGGTCGACAGCTGGCGGCGGCTGCCCGCCGACGTGGCCCGCACCTACCTGAAGGACAAGGGCCTGCTGACGTAGCGGAGAACGGAACCCCGGGCCGGGCGGCGTCAGGCGTCCGCCACCGAGTCGAACGGTACCTGTCCCCGCGTCACACCCCGCGCGTCCGCGTCCACCGAACGGCGCAGCGCCTCGTGCAGCTTCGCCGGGGTGAGCACACCGAGGAAGCGGGCGCCGTCCAGTACCGCGACCCATCCGGCGTCGTACTGGAGCATCACCCCGAACGCCTGCTTCAGCGGTGCGCCCACCGGCACCCAGGCGGTCATCCGGTGGGCCAGGTCCCCGACCCGGCCGCCCGCCGACAGTTCCTCGATGCCGGCCCAGCCGTGCAGATCCCCGTGTGTGTCGAGCACGACCGCCCACCGCGCGCCCTCGGCCCGCAGCCGCTCGACGGCCCGTCCGGCGGGCTCGTCCAGGCGGGCCACGGGCGGCTGCTCCAGGTCGTCCGGCTCGATCGGGGTGACCGACAGCCGCTTCAGCCCCCGGTCCGCGCCCACGAAACCGGCCACGTACGCGGTCGCGGGCGCCCCGAGCACCGCGCCCGGCGTGTCGAACTGCTCGATCCGGCCCTGTCCGTAGACGGCGATGCGGTCCCCGAGCCGGACGGCCTCCTCGATGTCGTGCGTGACCAGCAGCACCGTCTTGCGCACGGCGGCCTGCATGCGCAGGAACTCGTCCTGCAGCTGCTCGCGCACCACCGGATCGACCGCGCCGAACGGCTCGTCCATCAGCAGCACCGGCGGATCCGCCGCGAGCGCCCGCGCCACGCCGACCCGCTGCCGCTGCCCGCCGGACAGCTGTTCCGGGTAGCGGGGTCCGTACGTCTGTGGGTCGAGCCCCACCAGATCGAGCAGTTCGGCGGCCCGCGCCCGTGCCCTGGCGCGCTTCCAGCCGAGCAGGGCGGGCACGGTCGCGGTGTTGTCCAGGACGGTGCGGTGCGGGAAGAGGCCCACCTGCTGGATGACGTACCCGATACGGCGGCGCAGCCGCACCGGATCGACGCCGGCGATGTCCTCGCCGTCGACCAGGATCCGGCCGCAGGTCGGCTCGATCAGCCGGTTCACCATCATCATGGTCGTCGTCTTGCCGCAGCCCGACGGGCCGACGAGCGTGACCAGCTCCCCCTCGGCCACCTCGAAGGAGAGGTCGTCCACGGCCGTCGTACCGTCCGGATACCGCTTGGTGACGTGCTCGAACCGGATCATTCCCTCACGCTAACGGTGCCGTCCGCGGCACGCCCTCCGGGTGGAGTGAAACGAATCAGGTCAGCCCTGGCGTGCCCGTGGAAACATACACAGCGCCGCTCTGAATCGATCCAGCTCCGGACGGCCGAAGGGATGGCGGCGTGGCGGGCGCCCGGTCAGCTCAGCAGGATCACTTCCAGCGTGCGCGGACCGTGCACCCCCTCCACCCGGTCCAGCTCGATGTCGCTGGTGGCCGACGGGCCGGAGATCCAGGTCAACGGGCGTGCCGGGTCGAGGCGTTCGAGGGCCTGCGGGACCGAGGAGACGACCTGGCCGGGCACGCGCACCACACAGATGTGATGGTCCGGGACGAGCGAGATGCGGCGCCGGCCCTGGTCGGGGGAGCCGTCCAGGACGATGGTGCCGGTCTCGGCGATCGCCACCGCGCACCCCGTCACCACGCTGTCCACCCGGTCCAGTCGCTGCGGTGTGTGCTCCGCCCGGTCGTGGATCCGCACCGCGTCCGCGGCGGCCGTCCACTGCGTCGGCAGCCCGGGCGGCACCAGCACCTGCTGCGCGCCGCGCTCGGCCAGCAGCCGCATGATGAGCAGCGGCAGTCCCTCCGCGTCGGCGCGGTGCACGACCGCCCGGTAGTCCGCCAGGTTCGCGGCCAGCAGCTCCACCGTCTGCTCCGGCGTCCGCTCCCCGTGCACGCGCAGGTAGTCCCGGGGGACCGCTTCCCCGTACGGCCGCTCGTCCGGTGTCACATCGGCGAGCGCCCGCCGCACCCGTCCCAGGATCCTGTCCCTGCTGCTCACTCGGCGCCGTCCTTTCCAGCGCGGGTGCGCTGCCACCAGTCCCGGAACGGCTCCGCCGGCACGGCCGGCAGATCCCGGGTGCCGCTCCATGCCCGGCCCGGGCCGGGCAGCGTACGGGGGTGCAGCCGGCGGGTGCGGGAGGCGAGCCGCTGACCGGCGCGCAAGGCGCCGGGGTGGGTGAACGCCCAGCGTGCCGCGCGCATGGCCGCCCGCTCGGCCGCGTGCCCCCGGGCGGGCTTCAGCACCACCTTGTTGCCCTGCCGCACCGCCGGGCCGCCCTCGACGACCCGCTCCCGCAGATGCACCAGCACCTCGGGGATGTCGATGGCGACCGGGCACACCTCGTAGCAGGCGCCGCACAGACTCGACGCGTACGGCAGCGAGGCGTCGATCTCGCTCGCCGTGCCCCGCAGCTGGGGGCTGAGGATCGCGCCGATCGGGCCCGGGTAGACCGAGCCGTAGGCGTGCCCGCCGGCCCGCTCGTAGACGGGGCAGACGTTCAGGCAGGCCGAGCAGCGGATGCAGCGCAGGGCCTGGCGCCCCACCTGGTCGGCGAGGGCGTCGGTGCGGCCGTTGTCGAGCAGGACCAGGTGGAAGGCCCGGGGCCCGTCCTCGTCCGTCGTGCCGGTCCACATGCTCGTGTACGGGTTCATGCGCTCGGCGGTGGAGGAGCGCGGCAGGGTCTGCAGGAAGACCTCAAGGTCCCGCCAGGTGGGCACGATCTTCTCGATGCCGACGACCGAGATCAGCGTCTCGGGGAGGGTCAGACACATCCGGCCGTTGCCCTCGGACTCGACGACCACCAGGGTGCCGGTCTCGGCGACCATGAAGTTGGCGCCGGAGATGCCGACCCTGGCCCGCAGGAACTTCTCGCGCAGGTGCAGCCGGGCCGCCTCGGCGAGCTCGGCGGGCGTGTCGGTCAGGTCCTCGGGAGCCGGGCGGCCCCACGCGCCCATCTCGGAGCGGAAGATGTCCCGGATCTCCCCCCGGTTGCGGTGGATGGCCGGCACCAGGATGTGCGAGGGCCGGTCCCTGCCCAACTGCACGATCAGTTCGGCGAGATCGGTCTCGTAGGCGTGGACGCCCTCTGTGAGAAGGGCCTCGTTGAGCCCGATCTCCTGCGTGGCCATCGACTTGACCTTGACGACCTCCGACTCGCCGGTCGCCTTCACCAGGTCCGCGACGATCCGGTTCGCCTCCTCGGCGTCGGCGGCCCAGTGGACCGTGCCGCCCGCCGCGGTGACCGACTCCTCCAACTGCTCCAGATACCGGTCGAGATGGCGCAGGGTGTGGTCCTTGATCCGGCGGCCCGCCTCGCGCAGCGCCGCCCAGTCGTCCAACTCGGCCACCGCGCGGGCCCGTTTGGCACGAATGGTGTGCGTGGCGTGCCGCAGGTTGCCCCGCAGGGTGGCGTCGTGGACCGCTGCGCGCGCCGCCTCGGGAAAGGCCGGCATGCCGACGAACGTTCCGCTCATGCCGCCGGTTCCTCCTCCGTGCTCGCCAGGATCTCCGCGATGTGCACCGGCCGCATGTCCGTCCGCAGCCGGCTCATCGTGCCGCCGATGTGCATCAGACAGGAGTTGTCGGCCGCGCACAGCACCTGAGCACCCGTCGACTCGGCGGCGCGCACCTTGTCCGCGCCCATCGCCGCCGACACCTCGGCGTTCTTCAGCGCGAACGTGCCACCGAACCCGCAGCACTCCTCGGCACCCGGCAACTCGACCAGCTCCAGCCCCTTGACGGCCTGCAGGAGCCGGCGCGGCCGGTCCGCGAGGCCCAGGCCGCGCAGTCCGTGGCAGGTCGGGTGGTAGGTGACCGTGTGCGGGTAGGAGGCGCCCACATCCGTCACGCCCAGCACATCCACCAGGAACTCCGTCAGCTCGTACGTCTTGTGCACCACCGGTGCCAGGGTCCGTGCCAGCGAGTCCCCGCGCCCCTCGGCCCTGGCCCGCTCGCCCATCCGCGGATACAGCTCCCGCACCATCGCCCCGCAGGAGCCGGACGGGGTCACGATCGCCTCGTACTCCCGGAAGACATCGGAGAAGTGCCGGGCCAGCGGCTCGGCCTCGTGCCGGTATCCGGTGTTGTAGTGCGCCTGTCCGCAGCAGCTCTGGCCCATCGGGAAGTCGACCTCGACACCCAGCCTGGTCAGCAGCTTCACCACGGCACGGCCGGTGTCCGGATAGAGCGTGTCGTTGACACAGGTCAGGAACAGGGCGACACGCATCGCGGCTCCTTCGGGTCGGTCATCGGACGAGTGCAGGGTAGTGGGCGGACACCTCCGGGGGGAGACGGCCTCACCGCGTGGCGAGCCGCGCCTCGGCCTCCCGCCAGCGGGCGCCGTCGCCGCGGGGCGCGTACCGGGTCAGCGGCTGGGTCCGGGTGAGCAGCCGGCGCATCGCGGCCAGGTCGCCGGCCGGCCCATGGGTCCGGGCCTCGACCAGGACGTTGCCCAGGGCCTGGTGCGCCGTTCCAGCCTCGTCGCACGCTGAGCCGTATCCCGGCCGGCGCTGACCGGAAGTTCAGTAACAATCCATGATCCCAGGGGTCGGCGCGCGGCCGGTCATGTGCTGAACTGGGATGCGTCCGTCCCACCCGTCCGGAGAGACCCGTTGAGCCTCAGCTACCGCCAGCCCGGCGTCATCCTCACCGACCGCCGCTTCACCGTGCCCCTCGACCACGCCGACCCGGGAGGGGAGAGGATCGAGCTGTACGCCCGCGAGGCCGTGGCGAGCGACAAGGCAGGACAGGAACTGCCCTGGCTGCTGTACCTCCAGGGCGGCCCAGGCTTCGGGGCGAATCGTTTCGTCGGACGTCAGGCGTGGCTCGACCGGGCCTTGCAGGACTACCGCGTCCTGCTGCTCGACCAGCGCGGCACCGGCAGCTCCACGCCCGCCAACCGGCAGACGCTCCCGCTGCGCGGCGGCCCCGCCGCGCAGGCCGACTACCTCACCCGGTTCCGCGCCGACTCCATCGTCCGGGACTGCGAGACCATCCGCCCCGAGGTCACCGGCGGCGCCCCGTGGACCGTGCTGGGCCAGAGCTTCGGCGGCTTCTGCACGGTGTCGTACCTCTCCCACGCCCCCGAGGGCCTCGCCACCGCCGTCATCACCGGCGGCCTGCCCTCACTGCACGCCCACGCCGACGACGTCTACCGCGCCGCCTACCCGCGCACCGAGCGCAAGGTCACCGCGCACTACGCCCGCTACCCGCAGGACGTGGAACGCGCCCGCCGGATCGCCGACCACCTCCTCAGCCGCGACGTGGTCCTCCCGAACGGCTACCGGTTCACCGTCGAGGCCTTCCAGTCCCTCGGGCTGATGCTCGGCATGAGCGACGGCAGCCACCGGCTGCACCACCTCCTGGAGGACGCCTTCGTGCGCACACCGGGCGGCCACGAGCTGTCGGACGCCTTCCAGGAGCAGGCCCAGTCCCTGCTGTCGCACGCCGCGCACCCCCTCTACGCGCTCGTCCACGAGTCGATCTACGGCCAGGACGCCCGCCCGACGGCCTGGGCCGCTGAGCGGATCCGCGCCGAGTTCCCGCAGTTCGACGCGGCCAAGGCGCTCGCCGGAGACACACCGGTCCTCTTCACCGGCGAGACCGTCCACCCGTGGATGTTCGAGACCGACCCGGCGCTGCGCCCGCTGCGCGAGACGGCCGGCCTGCTCGCCGCCCGCACCGACTGGCAGCCCCTCTACGACCCCGCCCGCCTCGCCGTCAACGACGTCCCGGTCGCCGCAGCGGTCTTCCACGACGACATGTACGTCGACGCCACCCACTCCCTGCAGACCGCCCGCGCGGTCCGGGGCCTGCGCACCTGGGTCACCGACGAGTTCGAACACGACGGTCTCCGCGTGGGCGCACCGCGGGTCCTGGACCGCCTGCTGGCACTGGCGCGCGACGACGTCTGAGGCAACGCCCCGCGAAACCGCGCGGGGCCGCGCCGGGTTGACCCTCCCCTTACGTCAGGCTTGAGGCTGTGGGCGGACGAAAGGGCGGACACATGGGCTACTCGGTGGGGGAGGTGGCGGCGTTCGCGGGGGTGACCGTGCGGACGCTGCACCACTACGACAAGCATGGCCTGCTCTCACCCGGCGAACGCAGCCGCGCCGGCTACCGCTCCTACGGCGACGCCGACCTGGCCCGGCTCCAGCAGATCCTCTTCTACCGCGAACTGGGCTTCCCGCTCGACGAGATCGCCCTCATCCTGCGCGACCCGCAGGCCAACGCCCTGCACCAGCTGCGCGCGCGGCAGCGGCAGTTGCGCACGGAGATCGATCGGCTGGAGCGCCTGGCCGAGGTGGCCGAACAGGCCATCGAGGTGCAGCGCACGGGGGTGGCGCTCACCCCCGAGGAGCGCTTCGAGGTCTTCGGCGAGATCTCCTTCGACCTCAGCTACGCCACCCACGCACGGCAGAAGTGGCAGAACTCGGCGGCGTACCGCGAGGCGATGGCACGGGCCGGGGCCCACACCAAGGAGGACTGGCGGCAGCTCATGAGCGAGGCCGCCGCCTGGCGGGGCGAGCTGATCGCCGCCTTCGACGCGGGCGAACCCGCCGACGAGGAGCGGGCGATGGACCTCGCCGAGGAGCACCGCCGCCATCTCTCCCGCTGGTTCGCCCCGTGCCCGCCGGACATGCACCGGCGCATCGCGGACGACCTCATCGCCGACCCGCGCGCCTTCGCCCTCCTCGTCCCGCCGTCCCACGGCCGGCCCGGCCTCGCCGCCTACACCGGCAAGGCGATCCACGCCAACGCCGCCCGCCACGACGGCTCCCGCACCGATTCCGAGGAGCACCCATGAGAATCCTGATCGCCACGGCCGGATCACGCGGCGACGTCGCGCCCTACACCGGTCTCGGCGCGGCGCTGGCCGCCGCCGGGCACGAGGTCACGCTGGCCACCACCGACGCCTTCGCCCCGCTCGCACAGGGCGCCGGACTCGGCTTCCGGCGGCTGCCGGCCGACCCGCGGGGGCACGGCCGGGGCGGCAGCGGACGGGAACTGATGCGCACTGCCGCCGCGTTCGTCACGGAACTCGGCCGGGGGTTCGCCGACGCGGTCGCCGAGGGCACGGATCTGCTGCTGCTGTCGGCCACGACGGCCCCGCTCGGCTGGCATCTCACCGAGGCCACCGGAACCCCGAGCCTCGGCGTCTACCTCCAGCCCGCGGCACCCACCGGCGACTTCCCGCCGGTCATCACGACCATGCGGTCGCTGGGCCGGGCCGGTAACCGGGCGGCCGGCCGGTTCGCCCTGCGCATGGCCGACCGTGTCTTCGCGCCGGCGGTCACCGAGCTGCGGCGCGACCTCGGGCTGTCGCCGCTGTCCGCGGTGGCGATGCGCCGGCGCCGGGAGCGGGAGAACTGGCCCGTGCTGCACGGCTTCAGCACGGCCCTCGTGGCACGGCCCGCCGACTGGCGGCCCGGACTGGAGGTCGCCGGCCCCTTCTGGCCCCACGTCGGTCCCGGTGAGCACCTGCCCGGTGCCGTGGAGGACTTCCTGCGGGCCGGGCCCCGGCCGGTCCTGGTCGGCTTCGGGTCCATGGCGAACGGTCAGGGCGAACGACTGAGCGAGATCGCCGTCCAAGCCCTGCGGCGCGCGGGGCTGCGCGGCATCCTGCAGTCGGGCGCCGCCGGGCTCGCCGCCGACGGCGACGACGTGCTGACCATCGGCGAGACGCCGCACGCCCTGCTCATGCCACGGCTCGCCGCCGTCGTCCACCACGCGGGAGCGGGCACCGCGGCCGCCGCGCTGCGCGCCGGGATCCCGTCCGTTCCCGTGCCGGTCATGGCGGATCAGCCGTTCTGGGCGGCGCGCCTCGCCGCGATCGGCGCCGCCTGCGAGCCGGTCCCGTTCGCCGGCCTGAGCGCCGGCCGGCTCGCCGAGGCGCTCGAACGGGTGGTGCGTCAGCAGTCGTACAGCCGGGCCGCCGCGACCGCCGCGGCGCACCTGGCCGGGGAGGACGGCGCGGCCCGGGTGGTGAAGGCGATCGAACCGCTGGCATACCGCTGACCTGCACGATCCTGCCGGTTCCGGGACGAGGCGACCCAGTAGGCTGTCCCGTATGCCAGATCAGACAGCGGACCTCTCGGAGCTGCGTGGGGACTGCGCGCGCTGCTTCGGGCTGTGCTGCGTAGCCCTGCCCTTCGCCGCGTCCGCCGACTTCGCGCTGAACAAGCCCGCCGGGAAGCCGTGCCCGAACCTGCAGGGCGACCACCGCTGCGGCATCCACGCCGACCTGCGGACGAAGGGGTTCACCGGCTGCACGGTCTACGACTGCTTCGGCGCGGGCCAGAAGGTCTCGCAGGTCACCTTCGGCGGCCAGGACTGGCGTACGGGGTCGAAGGAGCACGCCCGCCGGATGCTCGACGTGTTCCCGGTCGTACGGCAGCTGCACGAACTGCTGTGGTACCTGACTGAGGCGCTCGGGCTGCCCGCCGCCCGCCCGGTCCGTCCCGAACTGCGGCGGGCGCTGGAGGAGACCGAGCGGCTGACCCTGCTGACCCCCGAGGAACTGGCCGCGCTGGACGTGCCCGCGCACCGCCATGAGGTCAACCTGCTGCTCCTGCGCACCAGCGAGCTGGCGCGCTCCGGGGCCGCCGACGCCCGGAGCGGCAAGAAGGGCAGGGGCAAGGCGAAGGACCGCCGGGGCGCGGACCTGATCGGCGCCCGGCTGCGGGGCGCCGATCTGCGCGGGGCGAGCCTGCGCGGCGCCTACCTGATCGCCGCCGACCTCACCGGTGCCGATCTGCGCGACGCGGACATGATCGGTGCCGACCTGCGCGACGCCGACCTGACCGACGCGGACCTCACCGGCGCGTTCTTCCTGACCCAGCCCCAGCTCAACGCCGCCCGCGGCAGCGCCGGCACCCGACTGCCGGCGTCGGTGACGCGCCCGGCGCACTGGACGGCGGGCGCCTGAGCCGCAGGAGGCGTCGACAGCGGCCCGGCGCGGCTGCCGGGATCAGCGCGCAGGCCGGCGCACCGGACAACCGTCGGCCGGGACGGTGACCGGCGCGGCTTCGCCGGTTTCCGTCGCCCGCCCCGCGAGTTCCCCCGTGCCTGCGGGCGCGTCCACACCGTGCGCGGGACAGGCCTGCGGCGTACTGGGTGCCTCATGCAGCGCCGAGATGGGCGCCGGGGCCCGCGTCGGCGCCGGGCGCCGCTCCAGGCGCAGCCGCAGGCCGTCCGGCATCACCGTCAGCCGTTCCGTCACGCTCAGCCGGTAGGCGGGGTCGGCCGACAGGTCGTAGCGGCGCAGCAGCAGGCCCAGGACCAGGGTCGCCTCGTGCAGGGCGAACTGGCGGCCGATGCAGGCCCGTGCGCCGGTGCCGAAGGGCTTGAAGGTGTGCGGGGGACGGGCCCGTACGGCCGCCGCCTCGAAGCGGTCGGGGTCGAAGCGTTCGGCGTCCTCGCCCCACACCTGCGGGTCGCGGTGCAGCATCGGGGTGAGGACGAGCGCCCAGGCGCCCTTGAGCATCGGATGCTCGCCGGCGAGAACCGTGTCCTGGCGGGCCTCGCGGGCGAAGGCGGGCGCGGTCGGCCACAGCCGCAGCGACTCGTCCAGCACCCGGCGCACATGGCGCAGCCTGGCGATCTGGTCGTAGGCGGGCCGTTCGGTGTCGCCCCAGACCCGGTCCACCTCGGCGCGGGCGCGGGCGGCGACCTCGGGATGCCGGGCGAGGTAGTACAGGGCGAAGGAGAGCGCGCCCGAGGTGGTCTCGTGGCCCGCGACCAGGAACGTGATCACCTGCTTGCGGACGTTCTCCGCCGACAGCTTCTCGCCGGTCTCCGGATGCGCCGTCTCGAGCATCCGGTCCAGCAGGTCGCCTTCCCCGCGTCCGGAGCGGCGGCGGGCCGCGACGAGGCCGTCGACCGTGCGGTCGAGGTACGCCATGTCGGCGGCGTTGCGCCGGGCGGCGGCGCGCAGCAGCAGCGGGGCCAGCGGCGCGGGCACGCTGTTCAGGCGCTGGGCGTAGGTGAGGGTGCCGACCATCGCGGTCACGAAGGGGTGCGGCCGGTCCCGCTCGAAGGAGCCGAAGTCATGCCCGAAGCCGGTGCGTGCGATGGTCTCCAGGGTCAGTTTCGTCATGTCGCCGGGCACGTCCACCCCGCGCCCGGCCGCCGCCTCACGGTCCCAGTGATCGGTCAGCCGCTGTGCGGCCGCCAGCATCATGCCGTGGTACCCCTCCATGGCCTCCCGGCTGAACCCGGGCGCCAGGACGTCGTGCGCCAGCTGCCAGTTGGGCTCGTGGTTGTAGGCGGTGAACAGGCCGTCCCCGGCGACCGGCCGCAGATTGGCCACGCCCAGCCCGACGTGCTTGGCGAACCGGGACTCGTCGGCCAGGTCCGCGACCAGCGACGCGCCCCACACGAACACGAACTCCTTGCCGAAGGCACGCCGCCGGAACACCGGCCCCAGCTCGCGCGCGAAGCGCATGGAGTCCTGCAACGGCCTGCGCCGGTCGGCCCCGAGCACATCGCCGAGCAGCGGCACCCGGCGCGGCGGATGCGGGATGCGGTGCAGCTCGGGCCAGCCCTGTTCGGCGCTCCGGAAGCCCTTCGCCCGGCCCGGTTCCCTCGCCGCCGTCTGTTTCGTCCCCGCTGTCCCCGCCATGACGCCGATCTCCTTTGATCCAGCGGACGTTGATCCCTGAACGCGCGTGTTGTACGTGGGTTCAACAACGCGTTCAGTGTGGGCCGCTTGTTGAACTCACGTCAAGTAAAGTGACGCCATGCCCGCGAACCAGGGGGAGCGCGTCCGGCGCCGCCTCAGCACCGAGGAGCGCCGTGAGCAGCTGCTGTCGGTCGGCGCGAAGCTCTTCTCGGAGAGCCCCTACGACGACGTGTGGATCGAGCAGGTCGCCGAGATCGCCGGGGTCTCCCGGGGGCTGCTCTACCACTACTTCCCGACCAAGCGGGACTTCTTCGCGGCGGTCGTGGAGCGCGAGAGCGAGCGGATGCTGCGCATGACGGCGGGTGTGCCCGGCGTGCCGGTGCGCGAGCAGCTCACCGTGGGCCTCGACGCCTACCTCGCCTACGTCCAGGCCCACGCGCACGGCTTCCGCGCCTTCCACCGCGCCGACGCGGCCGGCGACCAGGCCGTACGCCGGGTCTACCGGCGGGCCCTGGCCGCCCAGGAGCGGCAGATCCTCGCCGCCCTCGCCGCCGACCCCGAGTTCGGACCCGCCTTCGGGGAGGCTCCGCGGGTGCGCCTGGCCGTGCGCGGCTGGCTCGCCTTCACCACGGCCGTGTGCCTGGAGTGGCTGCGCGACGGCGAGTTGACCCTGGAGCAGGTGCGCGACCTGTGCGCCCGGGCGCTGTTGGGCGTCATCGCCTGATCCCGCACGCCGGTGGGGGTGTGGTTGGCGTGCGCCCCGATCTCCGATAGGTTAGGCAAGGCTTACCTAAGGAGGTCTCGGGATGGGTGACACGCAGGACTGGACGGCCGCACCCGGCGCGGCGGAACGGGCGCGGTCGGTGCTGGCCGCCGCCTGGTCGTGCGCGGTGACCGCGGACGGTGCCCGCGAGGAGCACGTCGGCGCGCACACCGTGACCGGCGACGGCGCGGTACGGCTGACGGTGCCCGACGACAGCGCCCTGTTCGCGGCGGCCCTGTGCGCCCCGCGCCAGGAACCCTCCGCCGTGCTGGAGTTCGCCGACGTGGCGCCCGTACCGGTCCGGGGCCGGATCCGGGCCCGGCTCTACCTCGCCGGCTGGTTGGCCCCGGACCGCGGCGCCCTGGTGCTGAGGCCCACGCGGGTGGTGTTGCGGCAGTCCTCCGGGGCCGTGGTCGTCGGCCTCGACGAGTTCTCCGCCGCCCGGCCCGACCCGCTCGCCGAGGCCGAGGCCCGGCTCCTCACCCACCTCGCCGACGCCCACCCGGACGCCGTCGAGCGGCTGACCCGCCTCGTGCGCCCGGAGAGCCTGCACGCCGCGACCCGCGTGCTGCCCCTCGCCGTCGACCGGCACGGCCTGACCCTGCGCATCGAGCGCACCCGCGCCCACGGCGACGTACGGCTGCCCTTCCACACGCCCGCCGACGACGTCGCCCAGCTCACCGAGCGGATGCACGCCCTGCTGGCGCAGGCCGGTGCCGCGGCCTGCCCCCGCGCGCTACAGCGGCAGCGCGCAGACGGCGACGGGTGAGGCGAACGGCTCGCCGGCCGACCGGAGCCCGCCGCTGTCCCGGTCCACGTGGAAGACGGTGACCGTACCCGAGCGCTGGTTCGCCGCGAACAGCAGCCCGCCGTCCGGCGAGAGGGCGATCTGCCGCGGGAAGTCCCCGCCCACCGGCACCGTGCCGAGCAGCCGCAGCCGGGCGCCGTCGGCCTCGATCGCGTACCGCGCGAGGCTGTTGTGGCCCCGGTTGGCCAGGAACGCGAACCGGCCGTCCGCCGTCACCACGAACTGCGCCGGATAGTTGGTGCCCCCGTCCGAGCCGGTCGGCTGCGGCTCGCCGATCGTCAGCCGGCCCGACGCGGGGTCGTAGCCGCAGACGGCGACCGTGTCGTCCACCTCGTTGGCCAGATACGCCGACCGGCCGCCCGGATGGAAGGTCAGATGACGCGGCCCCGCCCCGGGCCGCGTGTGCGCCTGCGCCACCTCCGTCAGGGTGCCCGTCGCCTGGTCGAGGCGGTAGCTGTAGACGGTGTCCGTGCCGAGGTCGACCGCGAGGACATGGCCGCCGTCCGGGCTGGTGAGGAACTGGTGCGCGTGCGGTCCCTGCTGCCCGGGACCGGGTGGCGGAGCGGTGTGCGTGACCAGGTGGGTGCGCTCGCCGAGGGCCCCTGAGGCGTCGATCGGATGCACGGCGACACTCCCCGACCCGTAGGCGGCGCTCAGCAGCCAGCGCCCCGAGGGATGCACCGACAGATGGCAGGGACCCGCGCCGCCCGTGCCGCGGGCACCGAGCACCCGTCGGTCCGCGAGGCGTACCGCCGTCACGGCGCCGTCCTCGCGCTCGTCCACCGCGTACAGGGTGCGGCCGTCCGGGTGGACGGCGAGATACGACGGGTCGGGGACGCCGTTGAGCGTGCCGGAACCGGTGATCCGGCCGCTCGCCGGGTCGTAGGCGGCCAGCCCGATGCCGGTGCCGCCGCCGTCGACGGAGGTGTAGCTGCCCACGTACAGCGGACGCGGCCCGGACACCTTCCGGGCAGGAGGGTCGGCCCCGGGCTCGTCCGCCACGGCCGGCGGGCCGGCCGGCGGGGCCGCCGGGGACGGCACCGCGACCACGGCCGCCGCGCCCGCCACGGCCCCGACGAACCGGCGCCGGCTCCAGCCGCCCCCGGACCGCGGCCCGGTCAGGGGAGTTCCCCTTCGCGCCGCCGGTGCCTCCCTGTCCATGCCGCACCTCAGGTCGTCGGTTGCCCCGGTCGTGACAGCAACCTTGGCCTGAACCCACCGTCAAGGGCAAGACGGGCAACAGCCGTTGCATACCATGCAACGGCTGGCCGGTCTACCAGTCCCCGTCGACGACCGGCTTGCCCTGCGCGTCCTTCAGCGGGGTCACCTGGTCCGCGGCCGGCGGCTGCCAGGGGTCCAGGTCGTCGCCCAGCCAGTCGCCGACCGGCTTGACCGCCTCCAGGGTGTCCGCGGGGGCCAGATCCTCGGCGTCGGCGTCGTAGTAGTCGTACCAGGGCAGGCCCGCGCGTGTGTACGCCGCCCGGTCCACCGGCGACGGCGGGGGTGCCTCTCCGGTGATGCGGCGCCATTCCGGCGGCGTGACCAGGTGCACGAACACCCGTCCGGCGGCCTCCTCGGACCAGTCCGTCAGCGGCCGGTCGTCGCGGTACACCTCCTGGCGCATCGAGCCGCCGACGCCCAGGCCCATGGCCGCGGCGCGCCGGGGGGCCGCACCGGCGGGCGGCGGGGCCGCGCCCGGAGCGGCCGGCATCATGGCGCCGCCCGGGGCGGACGCCATCATCGGCATCGCCGCGCCGAAGCCGCCCGCCGGCCCGGCCGACAGCGTCCTGCGGCGCGCCTCCTCCCGCTCCCGCTCAAGGCGCCGCCACTCGGCGAGCACCGGCTCCTTCAGCGGGAACGACTGGAGCTGCACCCCGCCCCACACCTCCTCGCCGGTGACCTGCCCCTCCACCGTCGCACCCAGACCCAGCGGCACGGCGACGAACTGGCGGACGGTCCCCTTGCCGGAGTTGATGCCGTCCAGCCAGGGCTGGCGGGGCAGTACCACGTAGTTCTGCGGATCGCGGGCGAGACGGTCGCTCCAGGGCCCGCCGGACACCGCGCACACCTTGCCGACGCCGACCTGGAGCGCCGCCGGCTCCCTGGTGCCGGAGAAGCTCAGCCACATCGCCTCGCGCAGATACACCGGGAGCATCACCCCGCCGCGCGCCCGCCATTCGGCCGGCACGGTGCCGGCGTGGTCCTCGACCCGCCGGACGGGGAACTCGCCCAGGCCCGGCGGCAGCGGATGCGTGCCCTTCTCCGGCAGCCGCAGTGTGCGGACGAACCGCACCGCCACCCCGCCCGGCAACCGCAGCGTGTTCCCGTCGATCCGCACCCCGGAACCGGCCATCCCGTCCCCCTCGCCTCGCGCCGGCCCGCCCGGCAGCGTCCGCACCGGCTCGGGCCGGTGTCTTCCTCAAAAGGAACGCTCGCCGAACCCCGTACGGTTCCGCCACAGCTCCTCCTGCACCCCGAGCCGCTCACGCAGCCGGGTCATCCGGGGCAGCTTCGCCCGCTGCTCACGGGAGACCCGGTCCAGTTCCTCCAGCAGACGGCGGGTGCGGTGCTCGGTGTTCAGCTCGTCGATGATCCGGGTCGTCTCCGTCAGCACCGCCCCGAGCAGCTGCCAGTTCGCCCAGTCCCTGGCGACCTCCTCCCGCAGCAGCTCGGCCAGCCGGTCCCGGGTGCCGGCCGCCGTGTGCAGCTCGGCCGACAGACGGGACTCCGCCGACTCGGCGTTCTCGCTGAGATGGGTGGTGACCAGGACCGCGAAGCTGACCACCGCGTCCGCGATCTCCGACAGAAGCTGCTCCACGGTCGCCCCCACCCGGGGCGGGAACAGGTCGTCGGCCCCGCGGGCCTTCGCCAGGTCCGTGAAGGAACGGGCCAGCACCCGCAGGACCACCGTGCAGATCTCCAGGGTGTCCAGGCCGGTGCGCATCACCACCCGGTGCAGCAGCCCCTCCTTGACGCGCGGATTGAGCCGCAGGCTGTCCTCGGCCTGCCGCAGCGAGGCGTCCACATGAGCGATGTGCTGGTCCAGCCGGCGGGCCTCGTGCAGCCGTTCGGCCGCCCGCTCCCAGGGGATCCGGCCCGCGGCCTCCTCGCCCATCCGCAGCATCAGCTGCCGTACCCGGCGCGCCAGGTCCTCCATCGAGCGGCCCGCCTCGTCCACCCACACCGGGGGTGGCAGCAGCAGGTTGCAGGCCGTCCCGACGACCGCGCCGATCAGCGTCTCCACGATCCGGGCCCACGCGGTGAACCCGACGGTGGTCACGCCGAGGACCAGCATGGCGCTGATCGCCACCTCGGCCACGTACTCGTCGACCCGCACCAGGTGCCCGACGGCCAGCGAGGCCACGATCAGCAGGGCGAGGCTCCACCAGGTGAGCCCCACCAGCACACTGAACGCGATCGCCACCAGCACCCCGGCCACCACCGAGTTCACCCGGCGGATGCCGTTGGTGAGGGTGGCGTAGAAGGTCACCTGGACGACCAGCAGCGCGGTCAGGGGCGCGGTCAGCGGGGCCGGCTCGGGGCTGAGCCGCAGCGCGACGACGTAGGCGATCGTCGCCGCCGCCGCCGACCGCAGGGTCTGGACGACCACCGGCTGCCGGCGGCGCTCCAGCAGGCGCAGCGGTCCCGCGGTCCACTTCCGTACGTCGTGCATCCCTTGGCCTGTTCCCGTTCCTCCGCCGGGTCGAACGTGCCTGATCGAGGACCGTTCCTGTCCGCAAGTGCTTCTACGGTGGTCTCAGCGGTGGAGAGGTCGCCGCGAGGTCACGGAAGGGTTCGGACATGGGGCAGAGCAAGGGCGTCGGGCAGGCCGAGGGCGTCAAGGTGCTGGAGCAGGCGCACGCCTACCTGCGCGAAGTGGTCGCCGCGGTGCCGGAGGAGGCCTGGGGGAGGCCGACGCCGTGCTCCGGGTGGACCGTGCGGCAGGTCCTCAACCACGCGCGGATCGACCAGCACGCCTACGCGCTCACACTGGTCGCCGACCGGCCAGGCGAGGACCCGTTCCAGCCGGACGACGCCCTCCACGGCGATCCGGTGGCCGAGCTGGACAAGGTCCTCGACGCGGTGGCCGACGGCTACGCGCAGCTGCCCGCCGACTCCGAGCGCGTGCCGACCCCGCTGGGCCCGCTGTCCCTGCCGCTGGCCGCCGGCGCGGGCGCGCTCGACGCCGCCGTGCACGCCTGGGACATCGCCGTCGCCACCGGTCAGGACCGGCCGCTCGCACCGGAACTGGCCGCGGGGCTGCGGCCGGCCGCCGGTCATCTGGTGCCGCGTCTGCGCACGTACGGCGTGTTCGCACCCGCCCTGGTGTCCGAGGGACCCCTGGACGAGGCGGCGGCCCTGCTCGCCTTCCTCGGCCGGGACCCGGAATGGGCGCCCGCGGCGCACTGACCCGCGCGGGCCACGGGGCGGCCCTCCGCGCCGACGTGGAGGGGCGCCTCCCGGGCCCTGACCGGGCGGGCCTCGGGCCTTCGTGGGCAGACCGTGGCCACCGGCCGTCCCCCGCGTCGGCAGGGGGTTGTCCGCAGCGGTGCAGCGGTGGACAACCGTATGGTTCCGCCCCGTGCCGGGCCACCAGCCTTGAGGCATGACACGACATCGGATCACCGCCGTCCTCGCCCTGCTCACCGGCCTCTGCGCCACCGGTGCCACGGCCTTACCGGCGGCCGCCGCGCAGCCCGCCCCCGCGGCGGCCCGCACGAGCGTCCCGGCGCGCACCGACGGCCCGGTCGTCGCCGCCCTCGACCGAGCCGCCCACCCGTTGCGGACCGTCGAACCCGGGGGCCCCGACGGCGACCTGCGCCCCCTGGACCGGATGATCGGCGGCGCCGGAGTGGTCGGGCTCGGCGAGGCCACGCACAGTTCGCACGAGTTCTTCGCCCTCAAGGACCGGGTGTTCCGCCATCTGGTCGAGAAGAAGGGCTTCCGGACCTTCGCCCTGGAGGCTCCCTGGAGCACGGGGCGGCGCCTGGACGACTACGTGGTGCACGGCAAGGGCGACCCCCGCCGGATCATGCGCGAGGAGTTCCAGCGGGACTACCTGTGGTGGGACAACACCGACTACCTGCGGCTCCTGGAGTGGATGCGGGCCTACGACGTGCGCCACCCAGGCGACCCCGTCCGCTTCCTGGGCGACGACATCGGCTGGGCCGGACCCGAGGTCTACGACACGGTCACCGGCTATGTGGCCCGCACCCACCCCGAGGCCTCCGCCCGGCTCGCCGGGCTGTACCGCGGGCTGCGGCCGGCCGTGGCCACCGGACCGTACATCGAGCACTACCTGCACACGCCGTATCCCGAACGCGCGGAGATGGCCGGCCGGGCGGGCCGCGCGCTGACGTTGCTGAAGCGGCTGGGGCCGGGGGGCGACCGGGCGGCGTACGACGACGCCGTGCGCAACGCCACGGCGGTGGACCAGGTCGCCCGCCAGTACGCCTACGACTTCGACGCCCCCGCGCAGCTGGCCGCGAGCATGCGCTACCGCGACGCGACCATGGCCGCGAACGTGGCCGAGTGGCGGCGGCGGACCGGCGGCAAGGTGCTGCTGTCCGCGCACGACGCCCATGTCGGGTACGTGTCGCAGCAGCCCGCCCAGTACCCGAAGATGCAGGGTGCCTTCCTGCGGGACCGCCTCGGGGCCGGCTATGTGAGCGTGGGCCTGACCTTCGACCGGGGCTCGTTCAACGCCACCGGCACGGACGACGCCATCCACCGCTTCACGCTCGGACCGGCGGGGCCGGGCACCAACGAGGCCACCCTGGACCGCGTGCGTCTTCGCGACTACCTGGTGGACCTGCGCACGCTCCGCTCACCCGCCCGTGACTGGCTGGACCGGGCCCGGCCGACCCGCAGCATCGGCACCGCCTATCCCGACGGCCCCTGGGACATCGCGCCGGCCCGCAGCCACGACGTGCTGATCCACCTTCACCGCGTCGAGGCCGCCCGGTTGCGTGACCGGTAGCCGGCGACCTTCGCGAGGTTGCCGCACCGCTCCATGGAGCACCAGCGGCGCCGCCGGGCCTGGGAGTCGTCGAGGAACAGCAGCGAGCAGTCCGGGTTCCCGCACTCCTTGACGCGCTCCAGCAGCGGGCCGCCCACCAGCAGGACGGCGTCCCGGGCCACGGTCGCCAGCGCGGCACGCGCCGGATGGCGGGCCGTCCAGCGTCGCGGGCCCAGCTGGGGGGCGAGGTCGGGACCGGCCGCGACCTCGTTGACCAGCGCGACGTCCGCCGGGTCCGCGTCCCGCCCGGTCATCGCCGCCCGCAGCACGCGGTACACCGCCTCGCGCAGGGTGCGTGCCTCGGCGAGGTCCCGTACGGCGACCGCGACCGGACCCTCCCCGGCCGCCAGCCCGGCCTCGGTGATCCAGCGGGCCAGGGCCGCGGGGTCGGGGATCCGCTCCACGGGCGTGGCGTGCCGCTTGCCGAGCGTGGCGACGAAATCGAGGCAGGGACGGCCGCCGAGGAAGGGGAAGGCGAGGGCGGGGTCCGTCGGTGTGGTCATGGGGCGAGCCTACCTCGCGACACCGTTTCATGCGGTGTCTTGACACCGGTTGGACCGGTGTCGCATGGTGACACCACTTCAACCGGTGTCCAAGAGGGGTGCCGGTCTTCGTACGGCGGTGCCGGCGTCGTGGAACAGGACGGTGTGTCATGCGTGCGGTGCGGATCGAGGAGTTCGGCGGGCCCGAGGTGCTGGTGCCGGTGGAGGTGCCGGACCCGGTGCCCGGACCCGGCCAGGTGCTGCTGCGGATCGCGGCGGCGGGCGTGAACCGCGCGGACGCGCTGCTGCGCGCCGGTTCCTACCACCGGGCGGGGCGGCCCCCGCTCATCCCCGGCGCGGAGGCGGCCGGCACCGTGGCCGCGCTGGGGGAGGGGGTGACCGGATTCCGGGTGGGGCAGCGGGTGATGGCCCTCGACGGCATCGACGCGCCCGGCTTCTACGCGGAGTCGGCCGCGGTGTCCGCCGCGCAGGTGACCGCGCTGCCCGAGGGCCTGGACCTGACGACGGCGGCGGCCCTGCCCGTCGCCTGGCTCTCCGCCTGGTACTGCCTGCGCCGCCTGGCCCGGGTCACCGAGGGTGAGACGGTCGTGGTCAAGGCCGCGGCGAGCGGGGTCGGCACGGCGGCCGTCCAGATCGCGGCCCGGGCCGGCGCCCGGGTCATCGCGCTGGCCGGATCGGCGGAGAAGGCCGCCTGGGCCGGGGAGTTCGGGGCCGACGTCGTCGTCGACACCTCCCGGTACGCCGACGATGACGAGGTCGAGGAGGTGCTGCGGCTCACCGGCGGGCACGGTGCCGGCGTCGTCCTCGACACCGTGGGCGGCCCGGCCCTGCGCCGGAGCCTGCGCGAGACCGCGCACGGCGGCCGGGTCGTCTCACTCGCCAACGTGGCCCTGCAGCCGAGCACCCTCGACACCCGTGACTACTACCCGAAGAACATCGCGATCCTCGGCTTCCAGCTCACCAACCTGCAGATCCACGGCTACGACCCGCGCTCCGACCTGCGCGAACTCGCCGAGCGGGTGGCCGCGGGCGAGTACCGGGTGCCGGTCGAGACCGTCGTGCCGCTGGAGCGGGCACGGGTCGCGCACGAGCGGCTGGAGAGCCGGGACAACCGGGGCAAGATCGTGCTGAGCGCGGAGTGAACAGCGGCGCTCCGCGTGTGGCCTGCCGGGCGGTCAGACGTACAGCTTGTCGATGAAGGCGGACAGGTTGCCCGTCGCGCGGGCGATCTGCTCCTCCGCCGTCAGGCTCTCCTCGAACCGGGCGCCGGACTCCGGCAGCTTCCTGCCCCGCACGTACAGGGAGCACGCGAGGTCGGTGCACATGTACAGGCCGACCGAGTTGCCCTCGCGGCCCGCCGCGCCCGCTTTCCGCGCCGCCATGAGCGAGACTCCGCCACCGGGGTGCGTGGTGAGACACACCGAGCACATGCTGCGGTGCAGGAACCCGCGCCGTGAGGTCGTCAGGCGCAGGGCGACGCCGACGAGCCGGTCGTCCCGTTCGGTCACCAGGTAACTGCGGTCGGGCGCCCCCGGTTCCCGCCAGCCGAGGAAGTCCAGGTCGTCCCAGGGGTGTTGGTGAAGGTCCCGGGGCACCGTCAGCCGCTGGGCCTCACCCTTGGAGCAGTTGACGAAGGAGTTGCGGATGTCCTGCTCGGTGAGCGGTCTCATGCAGGGGGTCCTTTCGGATGCGCGGCCATAACCTAATATCCCTAGGTTCATGGCTAGCGTAAGTAGGCGAGGGGGAGGTGGGCCAGTGGATTTCCGGTGCCGCTCCGGGCCGGCCCGCTCCGGGGCCGGCGTGCCTCACCCCGCGTCCGCCGGTCTCGGCTCCGGCGGCCACACCCCGGGCGCCAGGACGCCCAAGGCGTAGGCCCGCGCCACCAGTTCGGTGCGGTTGGAGGCGTTCCAGCGGGCCGACAGACGGCGCAGGTGGTAGGTGACGCCGTCCTTGCTGAGGCCCAGTTCGCGGGCGGCGCCCGTCGTGGTGGCGCCGCCCGCCAGCAGGGCCAGCACCCGGCCCTCCACCGAAGTGACCCGCGCCGGCTCGGGCTCGGCCGGCCCGCACTCGCCCCGCACCCGCAGCATCACCAGCAGGGCCGGTGTCTCGTCCACGGTGTCGCTGACCGGGTCCGCCGTCAGCTCCCCGAACCGCTCGGCCCCACCGGGCGCCCGCCAGCGCACCGACACCTGGTAGCGCGAGCGGTGCCGCAGCCGCAGTGCCTGCGCGATCCGCTCCACCTGGGTGGCCTCCTGCGGGCGGAACAGCTCCAGCACGCCCCGGCCGCGCAGCCGTCCCGGCGCCGTCCCGCACTCCGCCGCCATCGACGGGTTGGCCAGCACCACCCGGCCGTGGACATCGCACACCGCGACCGGCACCGACACCCGGTCGAAGAGCATCAGAGCCCGGTTGCGCCACACGACTCCGTCGGCCTGCCCCGCATCCACACCTGCCTCCCGAAGTTGCCGACCCAGCCCCCTCATCCAAGACGAAGAGGCAGGTCAGCGGCAAACCCCACGGACCGCGAGCCCGCGTCGCCCGACGCCCGGCCCGGGCCCGCGCAAGCCCCGTGACCGATTTTTGACTGCGCGATCGTGTAGTGCGGTGGCACGAGTACGTCCCACCGGTCGAGCACCCTGGGACGCAGTACTCGGTTACCGCGAGTACTCCGTTACCGCGAAAGGCAGTTGTCGCGCCATGCCCCCCACCGCAGTGCACCCCGACCCGGCCGCCACCCTGCCCGGCGTCCCCGTCGTCGACATCACCGCCACCGGTCCCGGCCGTACCCCCCTGCAGCAGATCATGGGCCTGATGCGCACCCACGGCCCGGTGCTCGTTCGCCGGCTGCACGGCCGGGACGCGCTGTTCGTCGCCGACGCCGGACTGGTCGCGGACCTCGCCGACGAGGAGCGGTTCGCCAAGCACATCGGCCCCGCGCTGGAGAACGTCCGCTCCTTCGCCGCCGACGGCCTGTTCACCGCGTACAACGACGAGCCCAACTGGGCCAAGGCGCACGACATCCTGATGCCCGCCTTCGCACTCGGCTCCATGCGCACCTACCACCCCGTCATGCTCAAGGTGGCCCGCCGGCTCATCGAGTCCTGGGACCGGGCGGCGCGCGCCGGGCGGCCCGTCGACGTGCCCGACGACATGACCCGTATGACGCTCGACACCATCGGGCTGGCCGGGTTCGGCTACGACTTCGGCTCCTTCGAGCGCGAGGAGCCGCACCCCTTCGTGGAGTCGATGGTCCGCTGCCTGGAGTGGAGCATGACCCAGCTGGCCCGCACCCCCGGCGAGGACCACTCCGCGGCCGACGCGGCGTTCCGCGCGGACGCCGGCTATCTCGCCCGGGTCGTGGACGACGTCATCGCCTCCCGCACCGGCACCGACCAGAGCGGCGCCGAGGACCTGCTCGGGCTGATGCTCAGCGCGCCGCACCCCGCCGACGGCACCCCCCTGGACGCCGCCAACATCCGCAACCAGGTCATCACCTTCCTGATCGCCGGCCACGAGACGACCTCCGGCGCGATGTCCTTCGCCCTGTACCACCTCGCCAGGCACCCCGCCGTACTCCGGCTGGTGCAGCGCGAGGCCGACGCGCTCTGGGGCGACACCGCCGACCCCGAGCCGTCGTACGACGACATCGGCCGGCTCACCTACACCCGCCAGGTCCTCAACGAGGCGCTCCGGCTGTGGCCCACGGCCGCCGCCTTCAGCCGCCACGCCCGCGAGGACACCCTCCTCGGCGGCCGGATCCCGCTCGCCGCCGGCCAGGCCGTCACCGTGCTCACCCCGATGCTGCACCGGCAGCCCGTGTGGGGCGACAACCCGGAGCTGTTCGACCCCGAGCGGTTCACCGCGGAGGCCGAGGCCGCCCGCCCGGTGCACGCCTTCAAGCCCTTCGGCACCGGCGAACGCGCCTGCATCGGACGGCAGTTCGCGCTCCACGAGGCGACCATGCTGCTCGCCATGCTGGTGCACCGCTACCGCCTGCACGACCACGCCCACTACCGGCTCTCCGTGAAGGAGACCCTCACCCTGAAGCCCGAGGGCTTCACCCTCGCGCTCACCCCGCGCACCCCCGCCGACCGGGTCCACGCCCCGCTCCCCGGCGCCCTCCCCGCGCAGACCGGCCGGACGCCCGCCCCGGACCCGCTCCCCGCCCGGGTTCGCCCCGGTACCGGCGTCCTCTTCCTGCACGGCAGCAACTACGGCACCTGCCGCGCCTTCGCCGCCCAGCTCGCCGACGAGGCCGCCGCCGTCGGCTGCGCCACCGAGGTCGCCGCGCTGGACGCGTACGCGGACGGACTGCCCACCGGCCGGCCCGTCGTCATCACCGCCGCCTCCTACAACGGCCGCCCCACCGACGACGCCGGCGCCTTCACCGCATGGCTCGACGGCAACCCCGACCTGACCGGCGTGACCTACGCCGTCCTCGGCGTCGGCGACCGCAACTGGGCCGCCACCTACCAGCAGGTCCCCACCCGCGTCGACGCCCGCCTCGCCGAACTCGGCGCCACCCGCCTGACCGCCCGGGCCGCCGCCGACGCCTCCGGCGATCTGTCCGGCACCGTCCGGGAGTTCACGGCCCGGCTGCGCACGGCACTCCTGACGGAGTTCGGCGACCCCGACACCACGCAGGGCGCCCCGGCCGACGAGCCCGCCCACGCCTACGAGGTCCGCACGCTCGCCGGCGGCCCGCTGGACGCCCTCGCCGAGCGGCACGAGCTGGTCCCGATGACCGTGACCGAGGCGTACGACCTCACCGCGCCGGACCACCCGCGCACCAAGCGGTTCCTGCGCGTCGCGCTGCCCGACGGCACCACCTACCGCACCGCCGACCACCTGACCGTCCTGCCGGCCAACGCCCCCGCCCTGGTGGACCGCGCCGTCGCCGCGTTCGGCCTCGACCCCGACGCGGTCCTGGACATCCGGGCCACCCGGCCGCGCCGCGACGGCCTCGCCGTGGACCGCCCGCTGACCGTACGGGAACTCCTCACCCACCACGTCGAGGTGCAGGAACGGCCCACCGCGCGGCAGCTGGCCCTGCTCGCCGAGGCCAACCCCTGCCCGCCCGAGCGGGCCGCGCTCGCCGCCCTGACCGGCGACGATCCACGCACCCTGGTGGAGCTCGCCGAGGACCACCCCGCCCTGCGCGGCGCCCTGGGCTGGCCGCAGCTGCTGGACCTGCTCACCCCGCTGCGGCCCCGCACCTACTCGGTCTCCTCCTCGCCGGCCGTCGACGCGGGCCACGTGGACCTCATGGTCTCCGTGCTCGACGCACCCGCCCGCTCCGGCAGGGGCCGCTACCGGGGCACCGGCTCAGGCCACCTCGCCGCCCTGCGGCCCGGCGACACGGTGTATGCCCGCGTCCAGCCGTGCCGCGAGGCCTTCCGCGTCGACGGCTCGGCACCGGTGGTGATGGTCGCCGCCGGAACCGGACTGGCCCCGTTCCGCGGCGCCGTCGCCGACCGCGCCGCGGCCCGCACCGCCGGCACCGAACTCCCGCCGGCGCTGCTGTACTTCGGCTGCGACGCCCCCGACGCCGACTTCCTGCACGCGGCGGAACTGCGGGACGCGGAGGCGGCCGGAGCGGTCTCGCTGCGTGCGGCCTTCAGTGCCGCCCCGGTGAACGGCGCCGCCTTCGTGCAGCACCGCATCGCCGCCGAGGCAGACGAGGTCTGGCAGCTGCTGGGCTCGGGTGCGCGGGTGTACGTCTGCGGTGACGGTGCCCGGATGGCGCCGGGCGTCCGGGAGGCGTTCCGCACGCTGTACCGGGAGCGCACGCCCGGCGGCGACGAGGCGGCGGCCGAGCGGTGGCTCGACTCGCTGGTGGCGGACGGGCGTTATGTGGAGGACGTCTACGCGGCAGGCTGAGCCGGGGGCGGCCGCTTAGCTCAAATCATGAACTAAGCCCTGGAGGAATGTCGCCTTCCATCCGCCCGAAGGGGTATGTTGCAGGTCGGACACGGTTCGTGAAGGGAGCCGCATGGCGGGGCGCAACGGGCGCACGGTACGCGACCTCAGGCGGGGCAACCGCACGGCCGTGCTGCAGAAGCTGTACTTCGACGGTCCCCTCAGCCGGTTCGAGCTGGGCCCGGCCACCGCACTGAGCAGCGGCTCGGTCAGCAACGTGGTCGCCGACCTGATCGCGGACGGCCTGGTCGAGGAGGCCGGCAGCGTCGACTCCGACGGCGGCCGGCCCCGCACCCTGCTGCGCGTCGCCCCGGACAGCGGACAGATGATCGGCGTCGACGTCGGCGAAACCCGCGTCCGCGTCGAGCTGTTCGACCTGGCCCTGACCGAACTCGCCCGCACCGAACGCCGGCTGACCCCCCAGGGGTGCTACGACGTCGAGGTGATCACCGGCCATATCCGCGACGGCATCGCCGAGGTCCTCGGCGCCCGACAGGCCGTGCCCGAGCGGCTGCTCGGCGTCGGCGTCGGCGTTCCCGGCATCGTCGAGCACACCCCGGACCGGGGCGCCGTCGTGCACGGCCAGACCATCGGCTGGGACGCGGTCCCGCTGGAACGGCTGCTCCGCTCGGCGTCCCGGCTGCCCGACGAGATCCCGTACTTCATCGACAACGGCGCCAAGACCCTGGGCCAGGCCGAGATGTGGTTCGGGGCCGGACGCGGCGCCCGCAACGCCGTGGTCGTGCTCTTCGGCTCCGGCGTCGGCGCCTGTGTGGTCACCCCCGAGGTGGAGCACGGGCGGGCCGTCGAATGGGGCCATCTGACGGTACGGGTGCGCGGACGCCGCTGCCGCTGCGGCGCGCCCGGCTGTCTGGAGGCCTACGCGGGCGCCGAGTCGCTGCTCGCCCGCTGGCGGGAGGAGGGCGGACGGCCGCCCGAGGACACCGACGAGGAGACGGCGCTCACCGCGATGCTCGCCGCCGCCTACCCGCCCCCGGGCACCGAGCCCGACCCGGTCGCGCTGGCCGTCCTGGAGGAGACCGCCGAGTACCTCGGCGCCGGTCTGTCGGACCTGATCAACCTCTTCCAGCCCGAGCGGATCCTCATCGGCGGCTGGGCCGGGCTGCAGCTCGGCAGCCGCTTCCTGCCCGCCGTACGGCGCCACGCGGCGACGTACGCGCTGCGCCATCCGGCCGACAGGGTCACCATCGACCTCGGCCGGCTCGGCTCCGACGCGGTCACCGTCGGCGCGGCGATCCTGCCGCTGGCCGAGTTCTTCGCCGGCGGGGGGCGCCGCCCCGAACGGGTCACGCAGGACCACGTACCCGCGTGGCGAGCGGCACTTCGGCAGCGGGCGCCGCGCTGAGCCGAGGTGCCGCGTCGTCGGCCGTCCGTGACGGGTCGTGCCCGCGTCCCCGGGAGCTGCCGCGTCGTCGGCCGTCGAGCCGCCGTGGGCGCGGGCATCCGGGCGCAGCGGCACGATCCGGCCACCGCTGTCTCAGGCCGTCGGTTCGTCCGCGTCCGGCGCGTCGGCCGCCGGGACCGCGTCGTCCTCCGGCTGCTCGTCCGGCGTGACCTCCCACGGGTCCGCGCCGGCGCCCGCCTGCTGGTCGGGCATGTCCCTCGGGACCGGACCGTTGTCGCGGCCCGGCTCGGGTTCCCGTGGTGCCGTCATGATGTGCTCCCCTCTCCCCGCTCAGCCGACCTTGTGCCCGCGCATCGGCTCGGTGTCCATCCCCGCGCCCTTCTGCAGGCCGTCGAGGAACTCCCGCAGCACCTCGGTCGCCGAGCGCCGCGGCTGCCAGCCCAGCTCGGTGTGTGCCCGGCCGCAGTCCATCAGCGGCAGCCGGAGCACCGCGTCGAACAGATGGGGCGAGGCCGGCAGCAGGTGCAGCCCCCAGGCCGCGGCGAGCGCCGACCGGGCCGCCGCGCGGGGCAGCCGTACCGGGCGGCTGCCCAGCAGCTCGCCGAGCACACCGGCGTCGAGCGGTGGGTCCGCCGCGAGGTTGAAGGCGCCCCGCGCGCTGTCCGAGGCCACCGCGAGCCGGTAGGCCTCCGCGGCGTCGTCCGTGTGCAGCGCCTGCACCCTGAGCCCCGGGACGTCCGGCAGGAACGGCAGCAGCTCCGGCCGGGCCAGCGGACCCGGCAGGAAGCGCCCGCCGAAGATCCGCCGCTGTTCGCTCGCCGACTGCCACTTGAACAGGAACGCCGGGCGCATCCGTACCACCCGCACCTCGGGGTGGTCGCGCTCGAACACGTCCAGTGTGCGCTCCAGATAGGCCTTCTCCCGGCAGTACGCGGCGTCGGGCCAGCCGTGCGTCGGCCAGGACTCGTCCACCGCGTGGTCCTTCGGACCGGGCGAGTACGCGCCCACGGAGGAGGCGTGCACCAGCACCGGCACGCGCGCCGCGGCGACCGCCTCGAACACCCGGATCCCGCCCAGCACATTGGTGCGCCAGGTGGCCGCCGGATCGTGCGTCGGCTGGAAGGCCCAGGCCAGATGGACCACCGCGTCCGCGCCCTCGAACCGCTCCGCGAGGTTGGCCTGCGCGGAGCCGATGTCGACCGCGGCCCACTCGGTCCTGGGCGGCGACCACCCGGGGGTGCGCCGGGCCAGTCCGCGCACCGACTTGACCCCCGGATCCTCCGAGAGCAGCCGCACCACACTCGTGCCGACGTTGCCGGTGGCGCCCGTCACGACGACCCTGCTGCCCGCTGCGCTGCTCACCTTCGGCTCCTCTCGGCCGACGCTTCGGCGGACGGCCGGGTACCCGGGGCCGGGCGCGTGCACACCCCGGCATGACGCCACAGGTAATCGACCCGTGCGCGCACCGCGGGGAGTATCGAGGACGTCAGCGACCGAGCCGTGTCGCACCTGGTCCACCGCCCGAGGAGGCACCCCATGCCGTACTTCGAGAGCCCCGTCGACGGTACCCGTCTGCACTACGTCGACCACGGTCCCGCGACCGGGCCCGTCGCCGTCTTCGTCGCCAGCGCGTACGTGGGCCACGAGATGTGGGAGTACCAGATGCTGCCCCTCGCGGAGGCCGGTCACCGTTGCGTCGCGCTGGACCGGCGCGGCCACGGCCGTTCCGACGACGCCTGGTCCGGCTACGACCTCGACACCCTCGCCGACGACCTGAACGGTCTGCTCGACCACCTCGACCTGCGCGAAGTCACTCTGATCGGCCACTCGGTCGGCACGGGCGAGGTGGTCCGCTGTGTGACCCGGCACGGTCTCGCCCGCGTGGCCCGTGTCGCCCTCGTCGCGGGAGTCAGCCCCGGCGTCGTCCGCTCGCCGGGCACCCCGGACGGCGTGGACCCGGAGGCCGTGCGGGCCGACGACGAGGTGTTCCGGCGGGACCGGGCCGCGTACTTCACCGCTCTGGCCGACGACTTCTTCGCCGCCCACCTGCCCGGCAACCAGATGTCCCCGCCGTACGTCCGCTATCTGGTCGACCGCTGTCTGAGCGCCACCCCGCGTGCCGCGAACGGCGTCCGGGCCGTGGTGGCCGCGCTCGACCTGACCGACGAGCTGCCCGCCATGGAACTCCCGGTGCTGGTGGTGCACGGCACCCATGACACCTCCGCGCCGCTCGCGCTCACCGGCGAGCGCGTGGCCCGGCTGGTGCCCGACGGCGTCCTGAAGGTGTACGAGAACGGCGGGCACGGCCTGTTCGCCACGCACGCCGCCCGGCTCACCGCCGACCTGCGGGAGTTCCTCGACGCCGGGGCCGTACGGGCCGCGGACACGGTCGGTGCCGCCGCGGCCGGCCACTGAGCACGAAAGAGCCCCGGCCGTGACGGGGGAATCACGGCCGGGGCGGTCCGGTGGTGGGCACGGACGGCGGTCGCCTCTCGGCGAATGGCCCCACAGGGCTTCAGCCGAACGATCGTCCCTGTGGGCAGAGGGTGAGGCCCGGGGACACCGTCCCATCCGTACCCGCGATTGGTTCAACGGGCAACCACCTCGGGGTGTTCCGGTGTGCCCTGTGACCCGCCCCACCCTCGGTGATGCTCAGGCCAGCGGACTCCCTTCGAGTCGTCCGAGCAGGTCGGCGGGGTCGGCGTAGACCGCCTCGGCCCCGGCCTCCTCCAGGTCGGCGCGGGGGATCCCGCCGCACAACACGCCCAGGCAGCGCACCCCGGCCTTGCTGCCGGCCCGCATGTCCCACACGGTGTCCCCGACGAACACCGCCTGCGAGGCCGGGGCCCCGGCCAGCTCCAGGGCGAGTTGCACGGGCTCTGGGGAGGGCTTGCCCTCCCGCACGTCCTCCGAGCCGGCGGTGTCCGTGATGGCGTCGTCGGCGTCGATCGCGCGGCGCAGCGCGCCCAGCTCGGCGCCGCTCGCCGAGGTGGCGAGGACGACCGTCCAGCCGCCGTGGTGCAGCCGGCGCAGCAGTTCCCCGGCCCCCGGCAGCGCGGGCAGCCGGTCCATGTACTGGCCGTACAGGGCCTTGTGCGCGGCGCTGAGCTCCGCGTCCCGGTCCGTGTCGCGGTCGTCGCCCAGCAGGTGGGCGATCAGGTCCGCGGAGCCGAGGCCGACGGCCCGGTGCACCGCGTGCATGGGCACGTCGTGACCGGCCTGGCGGAAGGCCTCCCACCAGGTGACGACGTGCAGGTGGTTGGTGTCGACGAGGGTCCCGTCGACATCGAAGACGGCGGCTCGCTGCATCCCGGCTCCTTTCCTGGCGCCCGCTCGCAGCCGGGTACCACGCCGGGCCGGGTCAGGAACCCGTCATCCGCTCCGGCACCCGCCCCTCCCGGGTCCAGGCCAGCAGCTCCTCGGCGGACCAGGTGGTCACCACCCGCTCGGGCGGCACCCCGCACTCCTCCGCCCGGGCGCAGCCGAGGATCTGCCAGTCCAGCTGGCCGGGCGCGTGCGCGTCGGTGTCCACGGCGAACAGCACCCCCGCGGCCACGGCCCGGCGCAGCAGCCGGCGGGGCGGGTCCAGCCGTTCGGGGCGGCTGTTGATCTCCACGGCCGTACCGGACTCGGCGCAGGCGGCGAACACCGCGTCCGCGTCGAACTCCGACTCCGGCCGCCCCCGTCCGGTCACCAGCCGCCCGGTGCAGTGCCCGAGCACGTCGGCGTGCGGACTGCGCACGGCGGCCACCATCCGGCGGGTCATCGAGCGGGCGTCCATCCGCAGCTTGGAGTGCACGGACACCACGACCACGTCCAGCCGCCGCAGCAGCTCCGGCTCCTGGTCCAGCGAGCCGTCGTCGAGGATGTCGCACTCGATGCCGGTCAGCAGCCGGAACGGCGCCCACCGCGCGTTCAGTTCCGCCACCACCTCCAGCTGCTCGCGCAACCGCTGCGGCGACAGGCCGCGCGCCACGGTCAACCGGGGGGAGTGGTCGGTGAGGACCGTCCACTCATGGCCCAGCGCGGCCGCGGCCCGCCCCATCTCGTCGATCGGGCTGCCCCCGTCGGACCAGTCCGAGTGGGTGTGACAGTCGCCCCGGATCAGCGCCCGCAGCCCCGCCCCGGGTCCGGACGCGGGCGCCGCACCGGCCTCCTCCTCCAGCTTGCGCAGATACCCGGGCACCTCCCCGGCCAGCGCCTCCCGCACCACCTGCGCGGTCTTGGGGCCCACCCCCTTGAGCGCCTCCAGCGTCCCGGCACCCGCCCGCTCGGCGATCTCACCCTCGGGCAGCGCAGCCAGAGCCCGGGAGGCGTGACGGAAGGCCTTCACCCGGTACGTGGGCGCCATGGCCCGCTCCAGCAGAAAGGCGATCCGGTCGAGAGCGGCGACGGGATCCATGCAACCAAGGTGGCACGAGACGCCCCGACGGGGCACGCGGAACTGCGCGACGGGCCGCGACGCACCCGCGGCCCGCGACGCTCCTCGAACCCGCGGACGAAGCCCGTTTGCCCACCCCGCCCCGGGGTACTGCGATGCCCACCGCGGCTGAGGAGGTCGGCCATGCCAGGCGCAGCGATCGTCACCGGCGCAGACAGCGGAATCGGCCGGGCCACCGCCGTACGCCTGGCCGAAGCCGGCCTGGACGTCGGGATCACCTGGCACACCGACGAGAAGGGCGCCGAAGGGACGGCGGAGGAAGTGCGCCGCACCGGCCGGCGCGCGGCCGTGGCCCGGCTGGACCTCACCCGCCTGCCCGAGGCCGCCGACACGATCGACGAGCTCTGCGGCGCGCTCGGCCGTATCGACGTCCTCGTCAACAACGCCGGCACCGGCACCATGACGCCCTACCTGGACCTGACCCTGGCGGACGTGCGCCACGTCCTGGACGTCGACCTCGTCGGCCCGTTCCTGTGCGGGCAGCGGGCGGCCCGGCGGATGATCCGGCAGGGCGACGGCGGCCGGATCGTCAACGTCACCTCCGTGCACGAACACCAGCCCCGCGTCGGTGCGGCCCCGTACTGCGCGGCCAAGGGCGGACTCGGTCTGCTCACGCAGGTGATGGCGCTGGAGCTGGCCGAGTACGGCATCACCGTGAACGCGGTGGCACCGGGTGAGATCGCCACGCCGATGACCGGCCAGGAGGACATCGACGTGCACGCCGAGCGCCGGCCGGGCGTGCCGCTCGGGCGGCCCGGCGACGCCCGGGAGGTCGCCGCGGTGATCGCCTTCCTGGCGAGCCCGGACGCCTCGTACGTCACCGGGGCCTCCTGGAGCGTCGACGGCGGAATGCTCCGGATGGGCCCGCAGGCCGGATCGCACCTGACCGGCGACGACTGGCGGCGTCCCTGAGCGGGTGCGGCCGCGGACCACGGCGACCGGCACACCCGGAACAGCGGGACCTGCGGTCCGGCGACCATGCTCCGTGAGCACGTCACCCCCCGCCGCGACGAGATCACGTTCAGCCACCCGGTCAAGGGCGGCACCGGGACGGCTCCGGTGGATGACCCGTCGGCGCGCGTTGCGTTCTACCCTCGATGGCATGACCGAACAAGCAGCTCCCCACATCTCCCATCCGCGGGTTCTGGTTCTCGGTGTGTGCCCGGGCAGGCCGGGCGAGCCGCCGTTCCGGATCATGGAGATCGACGGTCAGGTGGTCGGTGAGGCCAGGACCGTCACCGACGTGCTGGAGGCGGCCGCGTCCTACGGCATCACCATCCACGACCTGGACGACCCCGATGTGGTCCGCTTCGTGGGCGGTGACAAGTACACCTGGACACCGCGCCGCTGAGCCGCCGGCTCAGCCGACCGTCCACTTCTGGTTGGCGCCGCCCGTGCAGCTCCAGATCTGCAGCCGGGTCCCGTCGGCCGCGTTGTTCCCGGTGACGTCGAGGCACTTGTTCGCCTGCGGGTTGACGATGTCGTGCGCCCCGGTGACGGTCCACTTCTGGTTGGGGCCGCCGGTGCAGTCCCACAGCTGGACGGCCGTGCCGTCCGCCGTGCCGTTGCCGGTGACGTCCAGGCACTTGCCGAGCGCCCGGACTGTGCCGTCCGCGCCGACCGTCCACGTCTGTGCGGCGGTGCCGTTGCAGCCGTAGAGCTGGACCGGTGTGCCGTTCGCGGGGTTCGCGCCGGCCACGTCCACGCACTTGCCGGCCAGGCCGCGTATCGGGGCCCCGGCCGCGCTGTCGCTCGTCGTCACCGACACCGAGTCCACCACCAGCTGCTGCGGGAACGCGGTGCCGGCGTCGGGGTCGCCGGGCCAGTAGCCGCCGACGGCCAGGTTCAGGATCAGGAAGAACGGCTTGTCGTCGAAGACCCATGTCTTCCCGCCCAGGTCGGCGGGCGTGCGCCGTTCGTAGACGTTCCCGTCCACGGACCAGGTGACCGAGCCGGGCGCCCAGTCCACGGCGAAGGTGTGGAAGGCGTCGGCGAAGGCCTGTCCGTTCGGCAGCGTGTAGGCGGCGCCGAGGCCGCCGGAGCCGGAGTAGCCGGGGCCGTGGAGGGTGCCGTGCACGGTCGAGGGTTCGAAGCCGACGTTCTCCATCACGTCGATCTCGCCCGAGTCGGGCCAGTTCACGGGCGTGCCGAGCATCCAGAACGCGGGCCACATGCCCTGGCCGCGCGGGATCTTCATCCGTGCCTCGACATGGCCGTACCGGGCGGTGAACTTCCCGGCCGTGTTCAGCCGGGCGGAGGTGTACTGGCAGCTGCCGTACCAGCACTGGTAGCCGGCCGGGTTCTCCTTGCGGGCCGTGATCACCAGATGGCCCTGGCCGTCCAGGGCCGCGTTCCTCGTCCCGGACGTGTAGTACTGCCGCTCGTGGTTGTTGACGTTGTCACCGGTCTCCGGCGTCCACTTCGAGGAGTCGGCCGCGGCGCCCGCGGGCCCGTCGAAGGTGTCGGAGAAGGCGGTCACGGTGGCCGCCGCCGGGGCGGTGGTCCGGGCCCGCGCCGGGCCGACGGCGGCGGAGCCGACCAGCGCGGCGGACAGGGCGGCGAGAAGGCATCTGCGGAGCAGGCGTGAGGGGGCCATGGCTCTCCGTTCGGCGTGGGGGGCGATGAGATGCCTCTTGATTTAAGGAGTGAGATAAGCGGGCGTCAATACTCTGGTACGGACCTTTCGCTGACTGCCCGTCAGTTCTCCGGGTGGCGCACGCGCCGGTGCACCGCCCGCCCGAGCCGCCGTCCCAGCAGCAGCCAGCCGAGCAGCGCCCCGGCCGTGTTGAGCAGGACGTCGTCGATGTCGAAGGCCCGCCCGGTGATCAGCGCACCCTGCGTCAGCTCCACCATCAGCATCACGAGCGCCGTGAGCGCCAGCACCGGGAGCACCCCTCGGGCCCGCGGCGCGAGGACCGGTACCAGCACCCCGAACGGAACGCCGAGGAGCACGTTCCCGCCGATCTGCCGCATCGCGTCCGCCGTCCGCGCCTGCTCCACATAGGCCCGCAGGGAGCGGCCGGGGTGCAGGTTGCTGTGCGTCAGATGCACCGAGGCCGGCGACGGTTCCAGCGTGATCCGGGCCAGGGCGACGGCGAACGCCACCATGCACACGAAGGCGACCAGCATCGCCAGCAGCCGCAGGGGCAGGGCGAGCGCGTGCCGCGTGACCGGCGGACGGTCTCGACCGTCCCGCTCCTGCTCCCGGGCCGGGCGCAGGGTGGCGGGCAGCCGGGAGGTGATACGGCTCGTGCGGTCTTTCGGCGGCCGGGGGTCCGGCTGCCGTTTTCCATGCAGGCGCAGTACGGCGGGCAGATGCCGGACGGTACGGGCCATGTGGTCCTCCGGTCCTCAACTTCCCTGGGTCGTAGGGCGGTTACCCGGCAATCGGTCCGGAATGCCACCGCCCGGACCGCTCCTGGCGCACGGCGGCGTTTCCGTTCACGCTCCCGGGGCACTCCGGCTGCGGACCCGCGTGCCGCCGCCCCGCCGCGGGCCCGGCGGTGCTTGGATGCCCCGAGCGGCATCTCGGACATATCGCCGCACACGCGTACGGAGCGGACCGAGGAGGTGGCCGATGACCCCGCGTACGGCCCCGCGCACGGCCCTCCTCGCCCTCGCCGAACTCCTGGCCTGGTGGGGCGCGCTGGCACTGCTGTGGCTGGTGCTCATCACATCGGTCGACACCCTGGAACGGATCGTCGGGGCAGGCGCCGCGGCCGTCGGGGCGCTGCTGGCCCGGGCCGGCCGGCGGGCGGTGACCTGGCGGTGAACGGCTGGATCCTCGCGGCGACCGTCTGCCTGGGCGGGGGAGGGGCGGCCGCCCTGTGGGGCGTCACCACCGGCCCGCCGGCCCGCCGCGTCGTCGCCCAGAACATGACCACCTCGGCCCTGTGCCCGGCCCTGCTGCTGCTCTCCCAGGGCTACGGCCGCCCGGCCTACGTCGACCTCGCCCTGCTGCTCGCTCTGCTCGGCCCGGTCGGGACACTCGTCTTCGCCCGGCTCCTCAGCGACGACCTGGAAGGCGGGCGGCCGAGCGCCTGGGGGCTGACCTGGACCGCCGCCGGCCTGAGCGCGGTGGTCGTGGCCGCCGTCTGCGCCGCCACCGGCCCCGGCCGGGCGCTGGTGAAGCTCCTGGTCGTCGGCGCCCTGCTGATCGCCGGCAACGTGATCGCCTCCCGGGCGCTGGCGGGCGGGTTCCGGGGGGTGCGGGGTGGCTGAGACGTTCCCGGGAGGTGCGGCGTGAGCGATGCCGTGATCGTCGTAGCCCTGCTGCTGACGGCCGCGTCCGCCACCGCGGCCGTGGCCCAGCGCGACCCCGCCCGCCAGGCACTGGTGCTGTCCGTGCTCGGGTCCGTGCTGGCCGTGCTGTTCACCGTGCTCCAGGCCCCGGACGTCGGCCTGTCCCAGCTGGCCGTCGGGGCCGCCCTGACCCCGCTGCTGATCATGCTGAGCGTGCGCAAGGTCAGGCGCCGCGGCCGTACGCACGAGGCTGCCGCGAAGGGCGGTGCCCGGTGAACCGGCTGCGGCTCGTCGTGCTGGCCGTCGGCGGCACCGGCCTCGCCGCCCTGCTCGTCGCCGCCTGCCTCGGCCTGCCCGGCTTCGGCGGCCGGAGCCACCCCTACGGCGCCCGGGCCGTGCACGCCTCCCTCACCCGGCACACCGCCAACACCATCGCCTCGGTCAACTTCGACCAGCGCGCCTACGACACCCTCGGCGAGATGAGCATCCTGTTCGCCGCCGTCCTCGGCTGCGTGGTGCTGCTGCGCCAGGCCCGCGACGAGCACCGGGCCCGGCCACAACCCGCCGAGGTGGCCCGGCCGGTCCGCCGCTACGCCCTGATCGTGCTGCCCGTCGCCCTGGTCACCGGCCTCTACGTCGTCGCCCACGGCCAGCTCAGCCCCGGCGGCGGCTTCCAGGGCGGCGTCGTCGCCGCGACCGCCCTGCACCTGCTCTACCTCGGCGCCGACTACCGCGCGCTGGAACGCGTCCGCCCGCTCGCCGTCTTCGAGACCTGCGACGCGCTCGCCGTCTCCTCGTACCTCGTGCTGGGCGCCGCCGGAGTCCTGGCGGGCACCTCGTTCCTCGCCAACACACTGCTGCCGTACGGCACCTTCAACACGCTGTCGTCCGGCGGCACCGTCCCCCTGCTGAACGCGGCCATCGGCATGGAGGTGGCGAGCGCGGTCGTCGTCCTGCTCGCGAACTTCCTCGACCAGGCCGTCGAGATCGAGGAGGAGCAGGGGAGTTGAGAACACCATGATGCACGTCTTTCCCTACCTGGTCGCCGCCTACATCTTCCTGACCGGCTGCTACGGCCTCGCCACCAGCCGCAACCTCATCCACGCCATCGGCTGCCTCGCGGTGTGCCAGTCCTCCACCTATGTGCTCCTGCTGGCCGTCGGCTACCAGGACGGCGCCACCGCACCGGTCTTCTCCGACCTGCGGCCCGGCTCCCGGCCGGTGGTCGACCCGGTGGTGCAGGCGCTCACCCTCACCGACATCGTCGTCGGCGCCACCGTCACCGCGCTGCTGCTCGCCCTCGTCCTGCAGATCGCCAAACGGCACGGCACGGTCGACCCCGACGAACTGCGGGAGCTGCGCGGCTGATGCACCACCTGCTTCCCCTGCTCGTCGCGGTCCCGCTGCTCGGCGCCGCCCTGCTGGTGGCCGTCGGACGCCGTCTGCCGAGGGTCGCCGCCGAGATCACCGGCTTCGTGGTCTGCGGTGCCACGGCCGCCCTCGCGCTCGTCCTGCTGCTGAACTCCTCGCCCCCGATGGTCGAGTGGGTCGGCGGCTGGCTGCCCGTCGGTGGCGAGAGCGTCGGCATCGTCGTGGTCGGCGACGGCCCGGCGCTCGGCATGGCCGCGCTGGTCTCCCTGCTGACGCTGGCGGCCCTCGCCTACTCCTGGCGCTACTTCGAAGAGCCCCCGCGCGGCCACCGCGGCGCCTTCACCGCGCTGATGCTCGCCTTCCAGGGCGCGATGTGCGGGTTCGCCATCGCCGGCGACCTGTTCAACGCGTTCGTGTTCTTCGAGCTGATGAGCGTCACCGCATACGCGCTCACCGGCTACCGCATCGACGACCCGAAGGCCGTACAGGGCGCCCTGACCTTCGGCGTCGTCAACTCCCTGGGCGCCTACGCCATGCTGCTGGGCATCGGCCTGCTGTACGCCCGTACCGGCGAGCTGTCCATGGCGAAGATCGGCCGCGGCCTCGACACCGCGGCCGGGCACGGCGGACCGGACGCGCTGGTCCTCGCCTCCTTCGTGCTGGTCCTGACCGGACTGCTGGTGAAGGCGGCAGCGGTGCCCTTCCACTTCTGGCTCCCGGACGCGCACGCCGTCGCCCCCACCCCGGTCTGCATGCTGCTGTCCGGGGTGATGGTCGAACTCGGCGTCTACGGCGTCTGGCGGGTGTACGGCACCGTCTTCGCCGGGCCCGGCGGCATCCCCGCCGCCGACCTGACCCGGGCCCTGGTGACCCTCGGCACCCTCACGGCCGCGACGGCAGCCGTCATGTGCTGGTACCAGCGGCACATCAAACGGCTCCTGGCCTACTCCACCGTCGCCCACACCGGTCTGTTCCTGGTGGGGATCGGCGTCCTGACCCCGGAGGGCGACGACGGGGTCGCCCTGTACATCATCGGGCACGCGGGGGTGAAGGCCGCGCTGTTCGCCTGCGCCGGCGTCCTGCTCGACCGGTACGGCAGCGTCGACGAGCACACCCTGCACGGCCGGGCCCGCGAACTGCGGACCACCGCGGTGCTGTTCGCCGTGGGCGCCCTCGGCCTCGCCGGCCTGCCCCCGTTCGGCATCGCGCTCGGCAAGGCGGTCACCGAGGAGGCGGTCGGCGGCCCGCTCACCGTGGTGTACGTGGCCGCCTCCGCGATCACCGCCGGTGCCGTGCTGCGGGTCACCGCCCGTGTGTTCCTCGGCCTCGGGCCGTGCCCGCAGGACGCCGACTCCGACGTCGAGACCAGCGGATCCGGTGAGGAACCCGAGACGGCCGGCCTGCTGAGCCGGATCCCGGACACCATGACGACGGTGCCCGCCCTGCTGCTCGCCGCCGCCTTCGCCGTCGGCGTGGGTCCCGGCTTCGGCGACCTGGTCGCCCGCTCCGTCAACGAGGCGGGATCGGGCGGCGCCCACGCCTCGGTCCACTGGACGCTCCCCGGCGTCCTGCTGGGCCTCGCCTCCACCGCGCTGGCCGTGGCCCTCGCCGGGCTCGCCGTGACCCGCCCGCACTGGACCGCCGCCCCCGGCTGGGCCAGGCCCCTCAGGCGCCTGCAGTCCGGCCACGTCGGCGACTACGTGGCCTGGCTGCTGATGGGCGCCACGGTGCTGGGGGTGCTGGCCCTGCCGGGGGTGCTGGGCGGCTGATCAGCGCGCCGGGGTGCCGTAGGAGATGTGCACCCGCGTGAAGCCGAGGGAGCGCAGCAGTCCCTGGAGCATGGCGGTGGTGTTGCTCTCGGCCCGGGCGGTCAGCCCGCTGTCCCTGGCCGCGGCGCCGATGTGCCGGACGGCGAGTTTCTGCACGGCCTGCTCGCTGTTCGGGTTGTCCGAGAACAGGTCGCCGAGCCGGTCCAGCAGCCCGCGCTGCTTGGACACGGCGTAGGAGCGGTCGGGGTCGAGGGCCGGCCTGCCGAGCCGCGCGTGCGGCAGCCGGAGGGTGGCGGACGTACGGTCGGCGTCGACCGACACGTCCTTCTCGCCGACCTGGCCGAGGTCGACGTACGCGTCCACCGTGCCCGCGCCGACGTACAGGGTGCGGGTGCCGCGGATCGCGTCGGGCAGGAACTTCGCGTCCTTCTCCAGATCGACCACCACCTGGAAGTTGCCCGAGGTGGCGTCGTAACGGCTCATGTCCCGGATGGATGTGAGGAGCGCGGGTCCGGAACGGTCGTGCGTCTCGGTGCCGAACAGGTCCTTGACGCCGGGCAGTACGGCCAGCCGGATCCCGGCGAACAGCACGGCGAGCACCAGGACGAGCGCGGCGAGGGCCTGGGCCCAGCCGGGCAGGCGCCTGACGGAAGTCGTCATCGCGACGGTCCTCCTTCCTGCTGTCCGGATGCCCGCCGACAACGCCCCCCAGACCCGTGCGTCGACGCAATCGCACGCCTGACGTACGCGCCGGGACGGAGGACGGCGCCAGTACCATGACGGCCCAGCCCGTGACGGTTCTGCGAGGAGCGGATCGTGCGAGACATCGCCGTCTTCAGCGGCAGCGCCCACCCCGACCTGGCCCATGAGGTCTGCGCCCACCTCGGGGTGCCGCTCAGTCCGACCCGGGTCAGCCGGTTCGCCAACGACTGTCTGGGGGTGCAGCTTCAGGCCAACTGCCGGGAACGGGACGTGTTCCTGATCCAGCCGCTGGTCCGGCCGGTGCAGGAGCACCTGGTGGAGCTGCTGCTGATGTGCGACGCCGCCCGCGGCGCCTCCGCCGCCCGGATCACCGTCGTCATGCCGCACTACTCCTACGCCCGCTCCGACAAGAAGGACGCCCCGCGGATCTCCATCGGCGGCCGGCTGGTCGCCGATCTGCTCGTGGCGGCGGGCGCGGGCCGGGTGCTGGCCATGACCCTGCACTCCCCGCAGGTGCACGGCTTCTTCTCGGTGCCGGTCGACCATCTGAACGCGCTGCGCGAACTCGCCGCCCACTTCCAGAAGTACGACCTGACGCGCACCACGGTGGTCTCACCGGACCTCGGCAACGCCAAGGAGGCCGCCGCCTTCGCCCGGCTCGTCGGGGCCCGGGTGGCGGCCGGCGCCAAACAGCGGTTCGCGGACGACCAGGTGCGCATCAGCTCGGTCATCGGCGATGTCACCGGGCGGGACGTCATCGTGCTGGACGACGAGATCGCCAAGGGCAGCACCGTGCTGGAACTCCTCTGCAGACTACGCGAGTCGGGCGTGCGGTCGGTCCGGGTGGCCTGCACGCACGGGCTGTTCGCGGCCGGCGCGCTGAAGCGGCTGAGCGAGCAGCCGGACGTGCTGGAGATCGTCTGCACCAACACCGTGCCGCTCCCCGCGGACGGCGAGCGCACGGACAAACTGCGGGTGCTCTCCATCGCCCCGGCCCTCGCCGAGGCGGTACGGCGCATTCACAACGGCGAGTCCGTGAGCGCCCTGTTCGAGCAGTCGTAGCGCTCACAGCGAGCCGGACGCGGCCCCGGACCGGGCCAGGGCCGCGTCCAGCGTGGGATGCGGGGGCAGCAGCCGGGACAGCCCGGTGACCCGGAAGACGCGCAGGGTCAGCGGGTGCGTGCACACCAGGTGCAGCTGCCCGCCGCCGCCCAGGACCCGGGAGCGGGCCCGGTACAGCAGCCGCAGCCCCGAACAGTCGAAGAACTCCACCGACCGCAGGTCGACGACGACCCGGGCACCGGGCCGGCCGGTGACCCGGTCCAGCGACGGGCCGATCTCCGTCGCCGCGACGAGGTCGATCTCGCCCCGCAGCTCCAGGACCGTGTGCTCCCGGTGTTCGTACACACGCAGGTGACGGGTGAACGGTGCGGGCTCGTCTCGCACGACGGCATCACCTCCCACCCGTGCCCGGACGTCGGTCTCCCGATCGTCAAGTTACCCTCGATGGAAGGAATTTGAGCATGTTCGATTGACATATGTCTTGGAGTTTGGCGCTAGTCGATCGTCGACCGCGCCGAGCTGCCCGTCAGTCGACCAGAAGGACCAGCTTCCCCGTGGTCCGTCCGGTGTCGCCCACTTCGTGCGCCTTCGCCGCGTCCGCCAGCGGGAACGTCCCGGCGATCGTCGCCTTCAGCTTCCCCGACTCCGCCAGCTCCGCGACCGCCCGCATCCCGGCCCGGTCGGCGTCCACCAGCATGCGCACCGCCCGCACCCCGAGCCGCGCGGCCTCGTCGTGGAACTCCTGCGAGCCCACCGGCAGGATCGACACCACGACACCGCCCGGCCGCAGCACCTTCAGCGAGTCGACGGAGGTGTCCCCGCCGAGCGTGTCCAGGACGACGTCCACGTCCCGCACCGCCTCCGTGACATCGGTGGACCGGTAGTCGACCGGCTCGTCCACGCCGATCTCCCGCAGGAAGTCGTGCTTGGCCGCGCTGGCCGTGCCGATCACATACGCGCCGCGCGCCTTGGCGATCTGCACGGCCACGTGGCCGACCCCGCCCGCCGCCGCGTGGATGAGCACCCGCTGCCCGGGCCGCACGTCCGCGTGCTCGGTCAGCGCCTGCCAGGCGGTCAGGGACACCAGCGGCAGCGCGCCGGCCTGGGTGTGGTCGATCGCGGCCGGCTTGTGCGTCAGGGCGCGGACCGGGGCGATCGCGTACTCGGCGTGCGAGCCGTGGCCGAAGGGGTAGGGCAGCATGCCGAAGACCTCGTCGCCGGGCTGGAAGGCGGCCACGCCGATCCCGGTCTCGGCCACCTCTCCGGAGAGGTCCCAGCCGAGTACGAACGGCGGCTCGCCCAGGAACCCGCCGGTCGCCCGGTGCTTCCAGTCGGTGGGGTTGACCCCGGCGGCCCGCACCCGGACCAGCACCTCGTTCGGACCCGGCTTCGGCCGCTCCACCTGTACTTCCTTCAGGACCTCGGGACCGCCGAGGACATCCTGGCTGATGGCTCGCATCGTGTTCACATCGCTCATGGTCACCCAGCCTGCCCGGATTCGCGCCTCCGGGAAATGGCATGATTGCCAAGCTTCGCTAGGATCGTGCCATGCATGACATGGAGCTGCGCACCCGGCCGCCGGAGCGGGTGGTCGTCCTGGCGCTGGACGGCGTCTACCCCTTCGAGCTGGGCATCCCCAGTCGGATCCTCGGTGCCGCCGACGGCCACTACGAGGTGCTGACCTGCACGGTCGACGGCCGGCCGGTGCGCACCAGCGCCGACTTCACGATCGGCGTCGCCCACGGCCCGGAGCTCCTGGAGACGGCGGACACGGTGGTGGTCACCTCCATGCCGCCCGCGTACATCCCCGCTCAGCTGCCGGACGAGGTCGCCGCGGCCCTGGCCCGCATCCGCCCGGACGCCCGGATCGTATCCATCTGCACCGCCGCCTTCGTCCTCGCCGAGGCCGGTCTGCTCGACGGCCGCCGGGCGACCACGCACTGGCAGGTCGCCGAGCTGTTCCGCCGTCGCTTTCCCCGGGTCGACCTCGACCCGGACGTCCTCTTCGTCGACGACGGCCGGATCCTCACCTCGGCCGGAGCCGCCTCGGGCGTCGACGTCTGCCTGCACATCGTGCGCACCGACCACGGCAGCGAGCTGGCCAACTCGGTCGCCCGCCGCTGTGTCGTCCCGCCGTTCCGGGACGGCGGCCAGGCCCAGTACATCGAGCAGCCGGTCCCCGTCAGCGGCGCGGCGAGCACGGCCGCGACCCGGGCCTGGGCCCTGGAGCGCCTGGACGAGCCGCTCACCCTGTCCGACCTGGCCGGCCACGCCCGGATGAGCCTGCGCACCTTCGCCCGCCGCTTCGGCGACGAGGTCGGCCTCAGCCCCGGCCGCTGGCTGATCCAGCAGCGCGTCGCCCGCGCCCGGCACCTGCTGGAGGCCAGCGACCTGCCGGTGGACCGGATCGCCGCCGAGGTCGGCTTCGCCACCGGCGCCTCACTGCGCCAGCACCTGCACGCGGCGATCGGCGTGTCCCCGCAGACGTACCGCCGTACCTTCCAGCAGGCCCGCTGAACCGCTCCGGCCGCGTGCGGCGGGCGACGGACGGCCGCCCGCACGCTCACCCGGCCGCGTACACCCGCTCACCCCCCACGTAGGTGAGCGCCACCGCGGTCTGCGCGATCTCCTCCGGCGGCCCGGCGAACGGGTCGCGGTCCAGGACCACCAGATCGGCGAGCGCCCCGACGGCCACCCGGCCGGAGTCGTCCAGATGGTTCACGTACGCCGATCCCGCCGTGTACGCCGTCAGCGCCTCAGCGAGGCCGAGCCGTTCCCCGGGCAGGAACACCGGCCCGGTGCCGCCCGGCTCCACCCGGTTGACCGCGACATGGATGCCCTGCAGCGGATCGGGGCTGCTCACCGGCCAGTCGCTGCCCGCCGCGAGGCGCGCGCCCGAGCGCAGCAGCGCGCCGAACGGGTACTGCCAGGCGGCCCGTTCGGGCCCGAGGAAGGGGATGGTCAGCTCGTCCATCTGCGGCTCGTGCGCAGCCCACAGCGGCTGGATGTTCGCGGTGGCGCCGAGCCGGGCGAAGCGCGGTACGTCGTCGGGGTGCACGACCTGCAGGTGCGCGAGGTGCGGCCGGGTGTCGCTCGGCCCGTTGGCGGCGCGGGCCGCCTCGACCGCGTCCAGCGCGTCCCGCACGGCCCGGTCGCCCAGCGCGTGGAAGTGGCACTGGAAGCCGAGGGCGTCCAGCTCCGTGACGTACTCGGGCAGGCGGCCGGGGTCGATGAAGCTCTTGCCGCGGTTGGCGGTGGCGCAGCCGCACCGGTCCAGATAGGGGTCGAGCAGCGCGGCCGTGTGGTTCTCCGCGACCCCGTCCAGCATCAGCTTCACCGTTCCCGCCCGGAACCGGCCGTGGCTCAACGCCGCTCGCTTCTCGGCCAGTTCGGGGATCTGCTCGGCCCCGCGCTCCCGGTCCCACCACAGCGCGCCCACCACCCGCGCGGTGAGCGAGCCGTCCCGTGCCGCCGTGCGGTAGGCCTCGGCCGGGTCGTCCATGCCCAGGAAGTCACCGACCAGGGCGTCCTGCCAGGCGGTGATGCCGAGCGCGTGCAGATGCCGCTGGGCGTGCAGCAGCGCGGCCAGCCGGTCGGCCGGTGTGGCGGGCGGGGTGAGCCGGCCCACCAGCTGCATCGCCCCCTCCTGGAGCGTGCCGCTCGGATCTCCGGAGGCGTCCCGCTCGATCCGCCCGTCGGCCGGGTCGGGGGTGTCGCGGTCGATGCCGGCCAGCTTCAGGGCGCGGCTGTTGACCCAGGCGCCGTGGTGGTCCCGGTTGGGCAGATACACCGGCCGGTCCGGCACGACCGCGTCCAGCAGCTCCTTCGTCGGCGTCCCGCCCGCGAACGCCTCCATCGACCAGCCGCCGCCGAGGATCCACTCCCGCCCGGGATGCGCCTCGGCGTAGGCGCGTACGGCGGCCACGGTGTCCTCGGCGGTCGTGGCGCCGCTCAGGTCGCACTGGGCCAGCTCCAGCCCCGCCGGCACCGGATGGACGTGCGCGTCCTGGAAGCCGGGCAGCAGCAGCCGTCCGGCGAGATCGACCACCTCGGTGCGCGGCCCGGCCAGCTCGCGCAGCTCCTCGCCGCCGACGGCGGTGATACGGCCCCCGGTGACGGCGACGGCGGTCGCGGTACGGGCCTCGGGCGCCTCGGGGGTGAGGACGGCGCCGCCGGTGAACAGCAGATCAGCGTGCATGATGCCTTTCCTGGAAGGTGTCAGTGGGAGGTGGTGAGCAGCTCGGGCGCGTCGGCGTCGGTGCCCGCGCCGGTGCGGAAGTACGGTGACCTGCGCACCCACTTGGCATACGCGGCCACCGCGAACCCGGACACGATCATCGCGACCGGCATGAGCAGCAGGAACCAGCCGTTGTCCGCGTGCGGTTCGAGGTGGTCGGCGGAGGCGTAGAAGGACCAGCCGAGGTAGCCGCCGAGGCCCAGCAGGGCCAGCGCGCTGAGCGCGGGCAGCAGCACCGCCCGCACGCCCTGGCGCCAGTCGGCCCGCAGCAGAGCGCTAAAGCGCGCGGCGGCCGCCAGCGCGGTCAGCGCGTAGGACAGGGCGACGACGATGCCGACGGCGTTCACGATCGCGTCGATCATGTCGGCGAGCCGCGGGATGACCAGCGCGCCCGCCGCCACCGCGACGGCCAGCGCCCCGATCAGCAGCGTTCCGGCCGCTGGAGTCCCGTACCGGGCACTGACCTTGGACCACACCGGTCCGAGGGTACGGTCCCGGCTCATCGCGAACATGCCGCGCGCCGTCGGGATGACCCCGGCCTGGAGCGAGGCCACCGCCGAGAACATCAGCGCCACGAGCGGCAGCGCGGCCAGCGGCTGGCCGGCCAGCCGGTCCCCGTAGTACGCGAGCCCCTGCGCCCCGTGACCGGCCAACTCCCGTGGCGACAGCACCCGTTGGAAGGCGAGGGAGCCGAGCAGGAACAGGCCGAGCATCGTGACCAGGGTGATGGTCCCGGCCCGGGAGGCGTCCTCGGGGTCCCGCACCTCCTCGTTGACCGTGAACGCGGCCTCGAATCCCCAGTAGCAGAACACCGACAGCAACAGGCCCTGCGCCAGCGCGGTCGGCGAGGGGATCGCGAACGGGTCGAACCAGGAGAGGCGGAAGGAATGCGGTCCGGTGACGATGCCGTAGCCGCAGAACCCGAGCAGGACGACGTACTCGAAGACCAGCAGACCGGACTGCAGCCGGGCCGCCGTGCGCACACCGGTCACGGCGGTCAGGGTGACGGCGGCCAGCACCACGATGCCCACCGCCGTCGTCTGCGCGGTGGAGTCCGGGTCGAGACCGAGCGAGCCGACCCGGTGCAGGCCTGCCTCCCCGGCCAGCTGCAGCAGCGCCGAACCGGTGACCGCCGTGGTGTAGGCGAGGAACGCCACGCTGGCCACCACGTTCACCCAGCCGACCAGGAAGCCGAGCCAGGGACTGAGGGAACGGCCCACCCACACATAGCCGTTGCCCGCGTTCGGCTCCACCCGGTTCAGCCGCGCGTACGCTCCGGCGATGCCGAGGACGGGCAGGAACGCCAGCAGCATGATCGCCGGCAGGTGCGGGCCGACCACGCCCGCGGTCACACCGAGCCCGATGCCGATGCTGGTCGTGGCGGCCGTACTGGAGGCGGCGACGGCGACGCCGTCCACCACGCTCAGGGATCTGCGCAGCTCGGGCCGCGCGGGGTGATCCGCTCCGAAGGGGCTCTCGCTCATGGCCGGCTCTCCGCTCGCACCGCGGGGCCCTGGGCGGCCCCGGTGACCGGACATGAAACTGCCCGGGCACTCCACAGGTCAACGGTGTTGTCATAAGGTGCGGGGGCATCGTCCCGAGGGAGGCCCCCATGACCGACCGTGTCGTCCCGCCCGCCGCCCGGCAGCGCCGCCGCCCCACCAGACAGGGCGTCGTCCTCTCCCCGGAACTGATCGTGGAGACCGCCCTGCGGCTGATCGAGGAGCACGGCGCCGACGCGCTCTCCGTGCGCCGCCTCGGCCGTGCCCTCGGCGCCGACCCCAGCTCCCTGTACCGGTACTTCCGGCATACCGACGATCTGATGCTGGCCGTCGCCGACGAGCTGATCGGCCGAACCCTGCGCACCTGGCGGCCCACCGGCGACTGGCTCGCCGACCTGCGCGACCTCGGCCTGCGGATGCACGCCGGCGCCCTCGCGCACCCCCGGGCGGCGATGCTCAGCGCCCACCGCGTCACCGGGCGCGCCCATGAGATCCAGGCCGTGGAGAGCATCCTCGGCGTGCTGCGCCGGGCGGGGTTCCCGGACTCGGAGGCGGTGCGGATCTACCACGCCTTCGCCGACCAGGCCCTCGCCTTCGGCGCCCTGGACTCCGCGGGCACCGCCCTGCCCCGGGCCGCGCGCGAGGCCGAGGCGGACGTGTGGCGCAGCATCTACGGCCGGCTGCCCGCCGACACCCACCCGCACATCGCGGCCACCGCGTCCCGCCTCGTCGCCACCATGCGCTCCAGTTCCTACCCGGCCGCCCTCGAACTGCTCCTGACGGCCGCACGGACACGCCTTGATCACATTCGTGCGGGGACGGGGGAGTGACGGCCACACTGGACGGGATCCATATCGTGAGGAGGCAGTACGAATGACCCCACCGCCCGCCCGCACCCCCGCGGAGCGCAAGAAGGACACGCTGCACCGGCTGGAGCACGACGTCGACGTCTGGGTCGCCACCGCCGGATCCGACGGCTCCGCCCCCTATCTCGTGCCGCTGTCCTTCGTGTGGGACGGCGCCACCCTGCTCATCGCCACTCCGGCCGAGAGCCCCACCGGACGCAACCTCGTGGCCGGCGGCCGGGCCCGACTCGGCCTCGGCCCGACGCGGGACGTCGTCATGATCGAGGGCACGGTCCAGGTGGTGACTCCGGAGGACCTGCCCGAGGAGGACGCCGAGGTGTTCGCCGGCAAGACCGGCTTCGACCCCCGCCAACTGTCCACGCGCTACCTGTACTTCAAGATCCTCCCGCAGCGCGTCCAGGCCTGGCGCGAGGAGAACGAGCTGAGCGGCCGGGAGTTGATGCGGGACGGAAGGTGGCTGCTCGCCGACTGAACGCGGCGACCGGGGATATCCGCAGGAAGAGGACATCCCCGGGAGGAAGCATGGCAGTGGTGAAAGCGGGCCTCGTGGTGCTGGACTGCGCCGAACCCGAGAAACTCGCCGAGTTCTACAGGGAGTTGCTGGCGGGTGAGCAGACGGACGCGTCGGCCAACCTGGTGGAGATCCGGGGGACCGACGGCATCCGGCTGGCCTTCCGCCGCGATGTGAACGCCACCCCGCCCAGCTGGCCGCGCCCGGAGAACTCCCTCCAGGTCCATCTCGACTTCCTGGTCGAGGACCTGGACGAGGCCGAGCGGCGGGTGGTGGGACTCGGCGGCCGGCCACTCGACACGAAGGACCCGGCGGGGCCGTACGAGCAACGCGGCTACGCCGACCCCGCCGGCCACTCCTTCACCCTGCGTCTGGTGCCTACGGCGGCCCCGAAACAGGGCTGAGCGCCAGCGCCCCGAAAGGGGCGCGGGGAACCGCGCGACCAGCCACGACGATCCCGCAGCCGGCCGCGGACCCGGCGCCCCTGCGGCGCCACCCCGGTCGGGCCCCGACGCCGTCGCAGCCGGGCGCGGCCCGCGCCCCGCGGCGCTGCCCCGGACGGCACCTCAGTCCCGGCCGCCCTTCTCCGCCGCCGGCCACTGCCCCGTCGACCGCGCGATGGCCTTCGCCCCCGTGCGGTCCACCGCGCTGCGCACCACCGCGAAGATCGCCCCCTGGACCGCCGCGGCCAGCAGGATCTCGCCCCAGCCGCGGTCCGGGTCCAGGGCGTCGGGCGCGTCGTCCTCGTGCCGGATCGCTTTCCACGCCTGCCGGAAGGCCATTCCGGCCAACGCCCCACCCGCCCAGCTCAGTACGAAACCGATCGGCTGGTAGACGAAGGGAAGCTTTTTCTTCTTTGTCCTGGCCATGTGTGACTCCTTCCTTGTCGGACGGACCGGCCCTCAACCGGCACGTCCCGCGGGGGCCACCCGTTCGCCCGGGGGCACCGGTCCCGGCGGTGTGCCGTCCCCGAACGGCCGGCCGCCCAGCTTCTCGCGGTGGTGCGGACCCAGCCAGCCGGCGAGGTCCGGTCCCAGGGGCACGATGCCGGTGGGGTTGATACCGGTGTGCACCTGGTAGTAGTGCCGCTTGATGTGGTCGAAGTCGACCGTGTCCCCGAACCCCGGGGTCTGGAACAGGTCCCGGGCGTACGCCCACAGCACCGGGTTCTCCGCGAGCTTCCAGCGGTTGCACTTGAAGTGGCCGTGGTAGACGGCGTCGAACCGGACCAGCGTGGTGAACAGCCGGATGTCCGCTTCCGTGAGGGTGTCGCCGACCAGATACCGCTGTTCCGCCAGCCGCTCGGCGAGCAGTTCCAGCCGCCGGAAGACGCCCGCGCACGCCTCCTCGTACTCCTTCTGGTGGGTGGCGAACCCGGCCCGGTACACACCGTTGTTCACGTCCGTGTATACCTCTGCCATCACCTGGTCGATCTCCTCGCGCCGGCCGGCCGGGTAGAGGTCGGGCGCGCCGGAGCGGTGCAGGGCCGTCCACTCGGTGGCCAGGTCCAGGGTGAGCCGCTGGTAGTCGTTGGTGACCAGCTTCCCGCTGGGCACGTCCACGACCGCGGGCACGCTGACCCCGCCGGGGTACCCGGTTTCACGCCGGTCGTAGGCCTCGCTCAGGAACCTGATGCCGAGCACCGGGTCCCGGCCGTCCGGGTCCAGGGTGAACCGCCAGCTGCGGTCGTCCTGGAGCGGGTCCGCGACGGCCATCGGCAGCGCGTCCTCCAGTCCGAGCAGCCGCCGTGAGATCACCGCCCGGCTGGCCCACGGACAGGCACGGGAGACCACCAGCCGGTAGCGGCCCGCCCGGACCGGCCAGCCGTCCCGGCCGTCGGCGGTGATCCGGTCCGTGAAGTGGCTCCTGGACCGGCTGAACGTCTTGTGGCCGTAGGCCCGGTTGCCGTCGCCGTCCATGTCTCCTCCTCGCCGCCGGGTGCTTCTCGGATCCGCATTCCCCGTTTTCCGCCGCCCGCACGGTGTGATCCGCCCGCTCGGGGGCAGTCGTCGTCAGGTGAGCGGGACATCGCCGGAACGGGAGCGGGCCGTGCGGACGGCCGAGGACGACGCCAGGGCCGCCGAGCCCGCCGCCGTACAGAACGACGAGCCGAGCCGCGGGGCCCGGGGTGCGAAGGCCACGTCCGACCGGCACACCAGGGTCACCGTCCTCGTGGCGCTCGCCGCCAACCTGGTGATCGCCGTCGCCAAGGCCGTGGGCGGTGTCCTCGCGGGCTCGCCCGCGCTGCTGTCCGAGGCCGCGCACTCCGTCGCCGACAGCCTCAACGAGGTGTTCCTGCTGGCCGCGCTGCGCCGCAGCCGCCGCCCCGCGGACACCCGCCACCCCTTCGGCTACGGCAAGGAACGCTTCTTCTGGTCCCTCCTCGCCGCCGTCGGCATCTTCGTCATGGGCGGCTGCTTCTCCTTCTTCCAGGGCGCCGAGGCGCTGAGCCAGGGCACCGAGGAGACGTTCAGCGGCTATGTGGCGGGCCTGATCGTGCTCGGTGTGGCCCTCGTCGCCGAGGGCGTCTCGCTGCTCCGGGCCCTGCACCAGGTGCGCCGGCAGGGCGGCGGGCTCCGCGCGCTCAGCGATCCGGCGCTGCGCACCGTGGTCGCCGAGGACGGCACGGCGGTGCTGGGCGTGACGCTCGCCATCGCCGGGATGGCCCTGCACATGGTCACCGGGCAGGTCGCCTGGGAGGCGTCCGCCTCGCTGGCGATCGGTGTCCTGCTGGTGTACGTCGCCTACCGGCTGGGCCGCGACGCCCGCGACCAGCTCATCGGCGAGGCCGCCGACCCGGAGCTGAGCGGCCGTATCCGCGCGCTGCTGCGCGCGCAGCCGGAGATCGACAGCGTGGAGGCGCTGTTGACGATGAAGATGGGCCTGGACTCCACTCTGGTGGCCGCGCGCATCGACCTGGTGCCGGGCCTGGACAGCGAGCGGGTCGAGGAGGTCGCCGTACGCATCAAGCGGTCCCTGGCCACGACGTTCCCGGAGGCGGACCAGATCTTCCTGGACGTGACCGACCGGCCGGCGGACGAGGCAGCGGAGAGCCCCGCCGCGACGGGGGAACGCGGCGGGGCCTGACGCACGAGTGCCCGCCCCGGGGCGTGTTCACACCTGCGCGGCACGGATTTTTCCGAAACCGGCCGGTGCCCGGCGCGAATCCGCATCCGCCGGCGCGCCGCGGTCAGCTCTCCTCGGCGGGCTCCAGCACGAAGACGGGGATCTCGCGCGAGGTCTTCTGCTGGTAGTCGGCGTAGGGCGGGTACGCGGCGACGGCCCGCTCCCACCACCGGGCCTTCTCCTCGCCGGTGACCTCACGGGCCCTCATGTCCCGCTTGACCGGCCCGTCCTGCAGTTCCACACGCGGATCGGACGTGATGTTGAAGTACCAGACCGGGTGCTTGGGCGCGCCGCCCTGCGAGGCGACCACCGCGTACGTCCCCGCGTGCTCCACCCGCATCAGCGGCGTCTTGCGGATCTTTCCGCTCTTCGCACCCCGGGAGGTCAGCACGACGACCGGCAGCCCGGTGTCCATGAGCGTCGTGCCCTTCGTCCCGCCCGAGCTCTCGTACAGCTCGACCTGCTCGCGCACCCACTGCGTCGGGCTGGGCTCGTACTCGCCCTCAAGAGGCATGGGATCCGTCCCCTTCGTCGGTCCAACAGCTGTCTGCCACCGGCATTCAACACCGGCGACCCCACGATTCATCCGCACCGCGGACCGATTGGGCCGAGGGGGTGAGGTCCGCACTCCACCCGGCCCGGCCGGATTCCGCCCCTCCCACCGCTGTTCTTCGGCCGGATCACGAACATCACCGAAGTGGCCGAACTTGCCGTCGACCCATAGGTGCCTGAGGCATCTAATGAAGATCGGCACGACGCACTTCTTCGTCTGCGAGGTCTTTCCATGACGGAACTGACGGACACCACCGGCCCGGCGACCCCGGCCGACCCCGTCGCCTTCCCGCAGGACCGCACCTGCCCCTACCACCCGCCCACCGGATACGCACCGCTGCGCGACGGGCACGACCTGTCCCGCGTCACCCTGTTCGACGGCCGCGAGGTGTGGGCCGTCACCGCGCACGCCACCGCCCGCGCCCTGCTCGCCGACCCCCGCCTGTCCAGCGACCGCCGCCATCCCGACTTCCCCGTCCCCACCGAGCGTTTCGCGGGCGTCCGCGACCGCCGGGTGGCCCTGCTCGGGGTGGACGATCCCGAACACCAGCGGCAGCGCCGGATGATGATCCCGTCGTTCACCCTCAAACGCGCGGCAGAGCTGCGGCCCTGGATCCAGCGGACCGTGGACGGGCTGCTGGACGTGATGATCGCCCAGGGGCCGCCCGCCGAGCTGGTCTCCGCCTTCGCGCTGCCCGTGCCCTCGATGGTGATCTGCCGCCTGCTCGGAGTGCCGTACGCCGACCACGAGTTCTTCGAGGAGCAGTCCCGCCGGCTGCTGCGCGGCCCCGCGGCGGCCGACTCCCTGGACGCCCGCGCCCGCCTGGAGACCTACCTGGGACGACTGATCGACGACAAGGCGAAGCAGTCCGAACCCGGCGACGGCGTCCTCGACGACACCGTCCACGGCCGGCTGCGCGAGGGCGCCCTCAGCCGCGACGAACTCGTCTCGCTGGCCGTCATCCTGCTGGTCGCGGGCCACGAGACGACCGCCAACATGATCTCCCTCGGCACCTACACCCTGCTGCGGCATCCCGCGCGGCTGGCCGAGCTGCGCGCCGACCCGGCGCTGCTGCCCGCCGCGGTGGAGGAGCTGATGCGGATGCTGTCCATCGCGGACGGGCTGTTCCGGGTGGCGCTGGAGGACATCGAGGTCGCCGGTACCACCATCCGGGCCGGCGACGGTGTGCTCTTCTCGACCTCGGTGATCAACCGCGACCCGTCCCAGTACGAGGACCCCGACACCCTGGACTTCCATCGCCCCGCCCGCCACCACGTGGCGTTCGGTTTCGGGATCCACCAGTGCCTGGGCCAGAACCTGGCGCGGGCGGAGCTGGAGATCGCCCTGGGCAGCCTGCTGACCCGGCTGCCCGGGCTGCGGCTGGCCGTCCCGGCCGAGGACGTCCGCTTCAAACCCGGCGACACGATCCAGGGGATGCTGGAACTCCCCGTGACCTGGTAAGAGGCTCTGCTCATGCGCATCGACATCGACAAGGACGTCTGTATCGGAGCCGGCCAGTGCGCGCTGACCGCACCGGGCGTCTTCAGCCAGGACGACGACGGCTACAGCACCCTGATGCCCGGACGCGAGGACGGCGCGGGCGACCCGATGGTCCGCGAGGCGGCCCGCGCCTGCCCGGTGGGTGCCATCACGGTGTCGGAGACGGCCGGCTGAGTCCGCCCCGGCCGGCGGCCGTCACCAGCGCCCGCGCCGCCTCGCGGGCCTCGGCCGCCGGTTCGGTGCTCCCGGTGATGCCCGCCGTCACCATGGCTCCCTCGGCCAGCAGGAACAGCGGCCCGGCCAGTGCGGCGGGCAGCCCGGCGTCGTCCACGAGGGAGGTGAGGTAGCTCCGGAACGCCTCCTTGTGGGCGCGTACCTGCTCGGCCACCAGGTCCGACGTGGCGCCCAGTTCGCCGTGGGCGTTGATCCAGGCGCACCCCCGGAAGCCCGCCTCGCCGAACCACCCCTCCAGCCAGTCGAACACGGCCGGGATCCGCTCCCGCGGCTCCCGCTGCCGGCCCACGTGCGCGGCGAGCCGCCCGCGCCAGCGCTCGTCCCGCCGCGCCAGGTAGGCCGCGACGAGCTGCTCCTTGGCGGGGAAGAGCTGGTAGAGGCGCTTGAGGGAGACGCCCGACGCGCCGCGCAGCTCGTCCATGCCCACGGACTGGACACCGCGGGCGTAGAACAGTTCCTCGGCGGCGTCCAGCGCCTTCTCCCGGGCGACCGCGCTGTCCATCGGCGACACCATCACTCCTCGGCGACGTTGGGTTCCTCGGCGGGCCGCTGCGTTCCTTGACGAAAGAACGAGCGTTCTCCTACGGTAGTAGCCGTCCGGAGAACGCTCGTTCTCCGATGTCGTCCGAGCCCAGGAGGAGACCATGGCCGACCGCCCGCCCCTGCCGCCGTTCACCCGCGAGACCGCCGCGCAGAAGGTCCAGGCCGCCGAGGACGCCTGGAACACCCGCGATCCGCACAAGGTGGCGCTCGCCTACTCCGAGGACTCCGTCTGGCGCAACCGCGACACCTTCGTCACCGGCCGCGCCGAGATCGTCGCGTTCCTCACCGCCAAGTGGCGGCGCGAGCTCGACTACGCGCTGCGCAAGGACCTGTGGGCCTTCGACGGCAACCGCATCGCCGTCCGCTTCCAGTACGAGTCCCACGACGCCGACGGCCAGTGGTGGCGCTCCTACGGCAACGAACTGTGGGAGTTCGACGAGCACGGCCTGATGACCCGGCGGGAGGCGAGCATCAACGACGTACGCATCGAGGAGGACCGGCGCCGCATCCACGGACCCCGCCCCGACGCCGAGCGAGGCGTGTCCTTCCCGCTTCAGTAGGGTGCCCGGATGACCGAACAGGCCGAGAAGCCCTTCCTCTACGTCGTCGTGTGCGCGGCCGGCGTCGCCGCCGGCGTCAGCAAGCTGATCACCTGCGCCCAGGAACGTGGCTGGGAGATCGGTGTCATCGCCACCCCGGTCGCGATGGGCGGCTTCTTCGACAGCGGGGCCGTGCAGGCGCAGACGGGCCGCCCGGTCAGATCCGCCTGGCGCTCACCGGCCGACCCCCGCCCCTTCCCGCCGCCGGACGCCGTGGTGGTGGCACCCGCCACCTTCAACACCGTCAACAAGTGGGCGGCCGGCATCGCCGACACGCTGGCGCTCGGCACTCTGAGCGAAGCCGCCGGCCTGGGCGTACCGATCGCCGTCCTGCCCTGCGTCGCCGACGCGCTGGCCGCCCACCCCGCCTACCGGGACAGCCTGCGGCGGCTGCGCGGGATGGGCGTCCGCTTCGGCGACGCGTACGACGGCGCGCCCCGGCCGGACGGCGGCCGGGCGGACTTCGCCTGGGAGCGGGCCCTGGACCTGCTCCCGCCCCGCTAACGGCAGGTCAGCAGCGGTCCCGCCAGCATGCCTCCGGTCTCCAGGGCCTGGCCCTGCGGCAGCCAGTAGCCGAGCTTCGACACCACCGTGGAACACTTCGCCCCGACGGTGACGCGGACCGTCACCTTCTCCGGGTGGCCGGGCTGCAGTTCGGTCAGCGAGCAGTCCAGGGAGTGCGCCAGCCGGGTCTGCGCCGGGTACCGGCCGACCAGCGGGTTGACACAGCGCCGGTCGGCCGTGGCGATCCGCACACCGGTGCCCTCCTCGCCGATCAGCCCCAGCCGGGCGTTGCCGTCGCCCTGGTCGCTGTCCCGGCGGACGGTGAAGGTCAGCGTCGTCGTGGCGTTGCGGCGCAGCGTGGCCCGGTCGGCGGTGACGGAGTGCGTGGCCTTCGCCTTGGGCGTGGTCAGCGAGAGCGTGGTCTGCACCGTGCCCTTGAGGTCGACACCGGAGGGCGTCGACCGCACCCGTACGGTGGCGGTGATGTCGTAGGTGCCGGGACCGGGGTAGAGGCGCGAGCCGGGCAGCGTGCCGGTGTCGAGCGTCTTGCCGGCGTGGCGGACCGTCCAGGTGCCCTCGCTGCGGCAGGCGTAGCGCACCCGGACCCCGGCGCGCCGGCAGCTGGCCGGGGCCGAGATGGTCAGGCGCGGGGAGCCGGTGTCCGCGCACAGGCTGATCTGCGCCTGCTCACCGTGCGCGCCGCGCAGAGTGCCGGCGGCGGCGCACAGCGTGGCCGGACTCTCGGGCGCCGGTGCCGGTGCGGGGGCGGGCCGCCCCCAGGCCGGGGTGACGAGAGCCAGGGGCAGCAGGGCCGCTCCGGCCAGGGTTCTCAGGGTGGTGGGACGAGTCGGCACCGCGTTTCCTCCCGGCGGCCGAGACCGGCCGGATGCCGGTCGTCTGGGCCGAGGATGAGCCGACGGTACGACGATCCCCGGCTCCCACGCCGGACGGTCACCTGGGGGTACCAACGCGGCGGCCCGCAGCAGGCACCGGGCACTCACGGCCGGCGCACGCTGCCCCCGGCCGAGCGCCGGACGTACCCCTTGCTCCCCGGCGTGGACACGTCCCGGTCCCGTCGCACGATGCTCAGCCGGCCACCCCAGCGGGCGAGTGCCGCGCGCAGACCGGAGTCGGTGTACTCGATGTCCACGACCCGCTCGTCGAAAGCCTTCGCGTACACCCCGCACTCGTCGTACTGCCCGCACTCCTCCGCCACCGCGAAGTCCAGCCCGGCGCGCCCGCGTACGCCGGCCAGCTCGGCGGTGTTCTTCTGTGCGACGGCCAGGCGCCGGGAGTGCGCGTGCCGGGACAGCAGGGTCATGAAGGCGGTCGCGTCGGCCGCGGTGAGCAGGTGGCGGGAGCGGGTGTAGCTGTCGTAGTTGTCCGGCTCGACGGCGTCGTAGCCCTTCTTCGCGCAGCCGTCGATCCACCGGTCCACGCGCCGCGCCACCCGTTCCCGCTTGGCCGGGGTGCGGAGGTCGAGCAGGACCTCGTTCCAGTCCTCGTCGATGACGGCCCTGCCGCGCCGGTCGCGCAGCAGCAGGTCGGCCGGCCAGGAGGAGCGCTCGTCGGGCTGGGCCTGGAAGGCGTTGACGTAGCAGATGTTGTACAGCCCGGGCGCGGGGGAGTCGGAGCGGTCCCGGCTGACGATCCGCACGCCCTTCGGCGGGGGATAGGCGCCGCCGATCTGGTAGTCGAACCCCGCACCCCGCGGGGGCAGCCGCACCACGGCACGCGGGGAAGGCGCGTCCCTGTCACCGGAACCGCCGGTGCCGTCCAAAGCGCCGGAACCGCAGCCGGCCAGCACCGACAGGGTGACGGTCAGGGCCACGGCCGAGGCGCCCGCGGCGCGCACAGCACCCGTGGGGGCCACGTCCGCTCCGTCCTGCCCACGCCGGGCGGCGCGGTACCGGCCATGATCCAATCGTCCGCACGCTTCGGTCGTCAAGCCGGTGCCGGGCCACGCCGTACGCTCGTCGGTGACCATCGACCCGAAGGCAGGAGCAGCAACGATGCAGTACGTGAAGCTCGGTTCGACGGGCCTGGACGTGTCGCGGATCTGTCTGGGCTGCATGACCTACGGCCTGCCCGACCGCGGTGTCCACGAGTGGACCCTCGACGAGGAGGCTTCCCGCCCGCTCATCCGGCAGGCGCTGGAGGCGGGCATCAACTTCTTCGACACCGCCAACATCTACTCGGACGGCACCAGCGAGGAGATCGTCGGCAAGGCCCTGCGCGACTTCGCCCAGCGCGACGAGATCGTGCTGGCCACCAAGGTGAACGGCCGCACGCGGCCGGGCCCCAACGGGGCCGGGCTGTCCCGCAAGGCCATCATGGCCGAGATCGACCACAGCCTGCGCCGGCTCGGCACCGACTACGTCGACCTCTACCAGATCCACCGCTACGACCACGCCACCCCCGTCGAGGAGACGATGGAGGCGCTGCACGACCTGGTCAGGGCGGGCAAGGTCCGCTACATCGGGGCCAGTTCGATGTACGCCTGGGAGTTCGCCAAGCTGCAGTACACCGCCGAGCGGCACGGCTGGACGAAGTTCGTGTCCATGCAGAACCACTACAACCTGCTCTACCGCGAGGAGGAGCGGGAGATGCTGCCGCTCTGCGCGGACCAGGGCGTCGGCGTGCTGCCGTGGAGCCCGCTCGCCCGCGGCCGGCTCACCCGCGACTGGGGCACGGTCACCGAGCGCAGCGCGAACGACAACTTCGGCAGCCGCCTGTACCTGGAGAGCGACCGCTCGATCGTGGAGGCGGTCACCCGCATCGCGGACGACCGGGGCGTGCCCCGCGCCCGGGTGGCCCTCGCCTGGCTGCTGCACCAGGACACGGTGGCCGCCCCGATCGTCGGCGCCGCCAAGCCCCACCACATCGAGGACGCGGTGGGGGCCGTGGAGCTGGAGCTGACCGAGAAGGAGACCGAGGAGCTGGAACAGCCCTACACCCCCAGGGCGATCAGCGGGCACTGAAAGGCGCCGCGAAGGACTCAGTGCGGTCCGTGCGGCGTGAACTCCGTGCCGCACGGACCAGCCCCCCTCACGGCGCCTACCGGGGGCGAACGGCGGTAAAGGCGGGAAAAGGGACGGGATTCATTTGACCGCGCGTCAATAAGGAACGGCCTTCTCGAATTATTGTCGATAGTCGAAAGATCTCTTGTTCGTGCCTGTGCGACTGTGTAAAGGTGTGCACCGTCGGCGCGCAGGTACATCGCAATTCCGCGGTAAGCGCCAGGTCGCTCCCCGTACACCCCCCACGCTTCAAAAGAGCCGCCTCAGGTGCACGTTCGAGCAGCCCCACCGCCTTCCCATACCGATTGGTATGGACTAATTTCCGTATCACGTCTGGGAGGAATGCAGTCGTGAATGAGGCCGGCCTGTCGGACGAGCAACTGAGCGCCGAGCTGAAGAAGTGGACGGGAGGGACGCCCGCGCTCCACCCCGTCGGTGAACTCCTCGACCGGCACTGGGAAGCGGCGTTCGCCTACGCCCGGTTGTGCACGGACGGGACGCGGGCCGCCGGCATGCTCACCACCGCCGCCTTCACCCGGCTGTTCGGGGAGTCGCTCCGGCAGGTGGGCCCGACCGCCGCCTGGCGGCCCCATGTGCTGATCGCCGTCCGCCGGATCGCCGCCGAGTGGGACGCCGACGGCCGTCAGGAACTCCTCCACCCGGCACTGCGGTCCGGCCCCGCGGGTGAGAGTGCCGCCGCCCGGCTGCTGCCACCGCCCGGCCGGCGGCAGCTGTCCCGCGCGTTCCAGCGGGTACCCCAGATCTCCCGGGCCGTGCTGTGGCACACGGAGGTCGAGTCCGAACCGCTCACCGTCCCCGCGGCCCTGCTCGGCCTGGACGAGGAGGACGCCCGCGTCGAACTGCGCCGGGCCCGGGAACGGCTGCGCGAGGAGTGTCTCCAGGTCCACCGTGAACTCGCTGCCGAGGACGACTGCCAGCGGTATCTGCGCATGCTCGACGTGACGTTCCGGCGCGGCGGCGTCGACGTCGACCCGGATCTGCGCGAACACATGGGCCGGTGCGGCCACTGCCGCCGGACCGCCGACCAACTCGCCGCGTTCAACTCCGGACTCGGGCTCGCCCTCGCCGAGGCGGTCCTCGGCTGGGGCGCCGACGCCTACCTGGAGTCCCGGGCCGACCGCCCCGAGACCCCGACCGAACCGGCCCCACCGCCGTCGACGGTCGCACCCCCACCGGGAGAGGCCTTCTGGCCCGCCACCCCGCCCGGGGGCACCGGCTCCGCCGAGTCGCCGGCCGGGGCCGGTCCGGCCGGGGCCGGGGGCTGGGACGGTTTCGCGGAGCCCGCGCGTGGGGGTGGTTCGGGGGAGTCCCGGCGTCGGGACGTGTCTCCGGGGTCCGCACGGGGGCGTGCTTCCGAAGGGGCCGGGGGCTGGGACGGTTTCGCGGAGCCCGCGCGCGAGGGTGGTCCGGGGGAGTCCCCGCGCCGGGACGCCTCTCCCGCGTCCTTCGCTTCCGCAGGGGCCAGGGGCTGGGAGGCCGTTGCCGAGTTCATGCGCCGTGGCGGTACGGCGGAGTCCGTGGGCCGGGGTGGCTCCGCCGGTCCCTCGCGGCGGCGTGGCTTGACCGAGGAGACGGGCGGACCCGGTGCCGCCGAGTCGCCGGGCGGGGGCTGGGACGGTTTCGCCGAGCCCTCGCGCCGGGGTGGTCCGGGGGAGTCCCCGCGGCGGGAGGTCTCTTCCGGGTCCCGGCGGCGGCGTGGCTCCGCCGGGGCGGCGGATGGGGCCGGTGAGCCGGTGGGCGGCCTTGGCACTGATGACGTGCGACCTCGCGGCGCAGCGTCGGCCGGCGCCGGGGAGGGTGTCGTCTCCGGGCGTTCGGCGCAGCGAGCCGCCCGGGTGCGCCGTGCCCGGCGTCGCCATCTGGCCGTGGCCGTCGGCACCGTGAGCGGGCTGGTCGTGCTGCCCCTGGTGCTGTGGTCGGTGCTCGGCTCCGGCGACGGCCCGGCACCCGCAGGCGAGGGCACCGCCTCCAAGGCGCCGGGCAAGGACGCCCCCCGTCCCGGCGTGTCCTGGGCCGGGGCCCACGCGTCCGGCCAGGGCGCCCTGCACGGGCGGCTGCGCAACCTCGCCTCCGGCCTGTGTGTCGGCGTCGTGGGGAAGAGGCCCGTCAAGGGCGCCGAGGCCGAGCTCGCCACCTGCTCCGGGACAGCGAGCCAGCAGTGGACGTACGAGACCGACGGACGGCTGCGCAGCTCCGCGGCTCCCGATCTGTGTCTGGACTCCCACCTCGGCTACTCGGTCCGCCTCGCCCCCTGCTCGGCCACCGCCGCCGCCGGCCGGAACATCCGCTACGACTTCACCCTCCAGGGCGCCCTGATCCCCCGCTGGAACCAGGACCTGGCCCTCACCCCCGCCGCCACCGACGGCTCCGGCGCCCTGGTCCTCAAGACCCGTGCCGCCGGCACCGCGCAGCGCTGGGCCGTCGACACCGCCAAGCCGGATCTGCAGATGCAGAACGTCAACTGGGACAGTGAGAGCAGCCCGTCGCCCGCCGCCACCTCGCACCGGTCCGTTCCCCCGGCGACGCCCACGCCCACGGCCTCCCGGGCCACCCCGTCGCCCCCGAGCCCGACCCCCACGGCGACCGGTTCCGCCTCGTCGCCCACGCCGTCCGCCACGGTCGATCCCTGCTCCGCCTACCCGTACCCGTACTACTGCGGCGGGGGCCACGGGGGCTACCCCGGCGGGCACCACCACCGCTGACTCAGGGGTGGTGGTGCGGTGGCGGCGGGATCGTGCCCAGTCCTGGGGCCGGTTCCGGCCACACCAGCAGCACCGGGCAGGGCGCGTGGTCGACGGCGAACCGGACGGCCGGGCCGAGGCTCCTCGGCCCCAGCCGGGACCGGTCCCCGTCCCGGGCCAGCACCAGCAGATCGGCGCCCTCGGCGGCGGCCACCACCTCCCGTTCGACCCGGCCCGCCCGCTCCTCGCGCGCACAGGGCCGGCCCAGCCGCTCCGCCGCCGCGTCCAGCAGCTCGGCCGCCGAACTCCCGCCGAGCGTCTCGACGAGATCACCCGGGTCCCGCTCCGGATGCCCGCGCCCGAGGAGCCCGGCGAAGGCGCCGTGCGCCAGCCCCGGCACCTCGGGCCCGCTGATGTGCAGCAGCACCACCTCGGCGGAATCCGGCGCATGGCCGCGCACGGCGTCCACACAGGCGGGCCAGGTGCCCTCGACGAGCCAGGCGATCACACGCATCCGGTCGGCCTCCCTCGGCGTGCCCGAACCTCAGAGAACCTGCAGCGATCCCCACAGTGCCACCACCGCGACGGCGAGGCAGCACGGCACGGCGAGCAGGCCCAGCCGGGTGAACTCCCCGAGGTCCACCTCGTGCTCGTGCTGGTGCACGATCCGCCGCCACAGCAGCGTCGCCAGCGACCCGGCGTACGTCAGATTGGGGCCGATGTTCACGCCGAGCAGCACCGCCAGCACCGCGCCCGGCCCGGCCGGCGCGGCCAGCGGCAGCAGCACCAGCACCGCGGGCAGGTTGTTGATGAGGTTCGCCAGGACGGCGGCCAGCGCGGCGATCCCGAGCAGCGCGGGCAGTCCGGTGCCGCCCGGCAGGACATGCCCGAGCACGTCCGCGAGCCCGTTGTCGACGACCGCCCGCACCACGATGCCCAGGGCCAGGACGAACGCCAGAAAGGCCGGAGCCGCCGCCCGTACGACGGCCGACGGGGTCGCCTTCCGCCGTACCAGCGCCCGTCCCGCGAGCACCAGCGCGCCCGCCGCCGCCACCCAGGCCGGCTCCACGCCGAACGCCGACGCCACCACGAACCCCGCCAGCGTGCAGGCGACGGTCACCAGCGCGAACAGCGGCGGACGCGGCGCCTCGCCGGTGTCCCGGCCCGCTGGTGCCGCCGCCGCGAGGTCACGGGCGAAGAACCGGCGGAACACCAGGTATTCGGCGCCGATCGCCACCAGCCACGGCAGGGCCATCAGCGCCGCGAACCGGGTGAAGCTCAGCCCGCTCGCCGCGAACGCCAGCAGGTTCGTCAGATTGGACACCGGCAGCAGCAGCGACGCCGTGTTCGACAGATGCGTGCAGGCGTACACATGCGGTTTCGGCCGTACGCCGGTCCGCGTGGCCGTGGCGAACACCACCGGTGTCAGCAGCACGATCGTGGCGTCCAGGCTGAGCACGGCGGTGATGGCGGACGCCAGCGCGAAGACCGCCGCCAGCAGCCGCACCGGGCGGCCCCGCGCCCACCGGCCCATCCACGCCCCGCACGCCTGGAACAGGCCCTCCACATCACAGAAGTGGGCGAGCACCAGCACCGCCGCGAGGAACCCGACCACCGGGCCGAGGCGCTCCGCCTCGGCCCGCGCGTGGTCCAGCGAGATCGCGCCGGTGGCGATCGCGATGCCGGCGGCGGGTACGGCCATGACCGCCTCCGGCCACCCGAAGGGCCGTACGACGGCCCAGGCGAGCACGGCGACGAGCAGCACGGCGGACAGCGCTTCGGCGAGCGGGGCGTTCAGGGCGGGTCCTTCCGGAGGCGATCAAGAGGTGCCCGCCCATGAAAACAGACGATGCCGGACGAGCTACGAGGACGTGCTGCCCGCCGGACCCAGGAACTCCGCCCAGCCGCCCGCCGGAGCCTGCCCGGGCACCAGGGTGCGCAGCTTGCGCAGCACCGCCGGGTCCTGCGCCTCCAGCCACGCCACGAGCTGCTTGAAGGACACGAAGCGCACGTCGTCGCCGTAGGCGGCCATCTTCCCGATCGCCTCCTCGACGGCGTCCATGTAGATGCCGCCGTTCCAGCGCTCGAAGTGGTTGCCGATGAAGAAGGGGGCGCGGTTCGTCGTGTACGCCCGCTGGAAGCCGGCGACATAGGCGTCGCGGGCCTGGGCGCGCCAGGCGTCGTACTGGGCGCGGTCGCCGTTCGGGTTGCCGCCGGACTGGTTGAACATCATGTTGTAGTCCATCGACAGCACCTGGAAGTTGTGCCCGGGGAAGGGTATGGACTGCAGCGGGAAGTCCCAGATCTTCCCGCCCTGCACCTTGCCCGGCCAGATCTGGAGTCCGCCGGGGGAGCTGGCGTCGTACTTCCAGCCGAGGGCCGCGGCCGTGGGCAGCAGGTTGGACTGGCCCTCCAGGCACGGGGTGCGGCCGCCCGCCAGTTCCTTGCGGTAGTCGAAGGGCAGCGGCTCCAGGTCGGTGAAGCCGGTGTTGGTCTTCCACCTGGTCACGAAGTCGACCGCCTGGTCTATCTCGCTGCGCCACTCGGCCGGGGACCAGTTGCGCACGCCGCTCGTGCCGCAGAAGTGCCCGTTGAAGTGGGTGCCGATCTCGTGGCCGTCCAGCCAGGCCGCGCGGACCTGCTGGAGGGTGGCGTGGATGTGCCGGTCGGCGAGGTAGCCGATGGCGGAGGCGCCGACCGGGTGCTGCGGCGGACGGTACAGGTGCTTCTTGGACTCGGGTAGCGTGTAGATGCCGCTGAGGAAGAACGTCATCTTGGCGCCGTGGTCGGTGGCCACCTTGCGGAACCGGGAGAACAGGTTGTTGCTCAGCTCGCCCGCGCCGTCCCAGGAGAACACCACGAACTGCGGCGGCTTCTGGCCCGGCTTCAGCCGCTCGGGCTTCGGCTGGTGCGGCTGGGCGCCGGTGTCGGCGGTGGAGCCGTCGCCGATCGGCTTCGCCGGCCGGGCCTGGGCGGTGCCCTTGCCGTCCGCCGGGTCGGGGCCGTCGACCGAGAGGCCGGTCCCGGAGGAGCACGCGGCCAGCGTGCCCAGGGCGCCCGCCGCCGCGCCCGCCGTCAGCACCTGCCTGCGTGAGATCCCGCTCATCTTCTCCCCGATTTCCTCGTCATGGCCCAGGGGGCCTGCTCGCCGGTGTGGGTCGAGGGGTTCGATGACGGGGCTCTGCGGAAAGATCGCGGCCTGCGGGGCCTGTTGCCGTCCTGTGACAGTTGTGGCGCGCTCATGACGAACCCCGCTGCCGGGGGCGGGCAGCGGGGTTCGTCCCGGGGTGTCGGTGCGGGTCAGGGAGCGGTGCCGGGGCTCAGCACCGACAGGAAGACCGACGAGGAGGAGCCGGAGACGGGCACCGCCCCGCCCGTCCACGCGGCCTTCAGCGCGTCACGCTCGTCCGGCGGCGTGATCAGCAGCGCGACCGGGGTGGCCGTCCTGGCGCCGCTGACACCGGGGTTGGAGAAGGTCAGCCCGGCCCAGGCGCTCTGCCCGGGCCGGAGGGTGATCGTGGTGGGGGAGCCCGGCTCGCGCCTGGGGTCCGGGCCGATCTGGGTGCCGGAGGCGTTCACGAACGCGGCGCCCGGATAGCCGTGCAGGGTGCAGGTCCGGCCGGACCTGTTGGTGAGGACGACCGGGAAGTTCTCCTGGCCGGCGCCCGGGTCGTCGCGGCCCACCGCGGCGCGCAGCTCGGAGGTGTGGCAGCGGGTGCTCGCCGCGGCCGTGGCCGTCGTAGCGCCGCCGCCCGCCGAGGAGGTCGTCCTCGGGGCGGAGGCGGAGGCGGAGTCGGAGGGCGTGGCGGCCGGGGCGGACGGCGGGGACGCCTGGCTCTTGGAGTCGCCGGTCGCCGGGGCGGCCGTACCGGAGGCCGTGATCGGTGGGTTGCCGTGGACGTCCTGGCCGTTGCCGCAGGCGGTCAGGAGGCCCAGCACGGCGACCGTGCCCACGAGCAGGGCCCCGTGCCGCGCGGACCGGGAGGTGTACACCATGTCGCTCAACACTCCTGGATGGTCACGGCACGCGAGGGATCGCGTGCCTGACGGCGCCGAGTGCGCCGTCCCGCACACTCCGATGCGCCGAACGCCGGAAAAGTTCGGCACGCAGGGATCTCTTCCCCGCCGCGACCGCCGCCAGCCGCGCGTCAGGTCACACTCAGCGAACGGAGTACCGCGTCGGTCGCGTCCCTGTCGCCCCGCTCGCGCACCTGCACGTACACCTGGGGCTGGGCGGCGCCGTCCGCCGGGTGCAGCGCGGATTCCGTGACCGAGCCGCCGTCCGGGCAGCCGCTCCAGGCCCGCACCAGGCCGCGCCAGTCCCCGTCGGCGAAGGTGCGGCTGCCCGAGTACCGGCAGCCGGCGTGGGCGAGGGCCTTCACCTTCGCGGTCACGTCGCCGTGCTCGCTCATCCCGACGAACACGCCGTTCACCGACTCCCCCAGATCGGACCACCGGTTCAGGTCGTCGGCGACCACCAGCCCCGGTTCATGCCCCGTGCCGAGCCCCAGCGCGCCCGGGTTCCAGCCGGAGTCGCGCAGCTCGCGGCTCCAGCCCGCCGGGACCTCGGCGACCACCCGCCCGGTCGCGTCCGTGACCCGCACCGCGTCCGAGGAGCCGCCGCGGTGGATCAGCACGGTCACCGCGGCCGCGGCCGCCGCCGCGGTGAGCACCGCGGCGACGGACAGCGTCACCGTGTTCAGCCGGCCGCGGACACCGTCCAGCCGCCGGGCGGCCCGGAGCGCCGGCGCGGCCGTCGCCAGCCGGTCCAGCTCGTGCGCGAACGCCTGCGCGCTCGGCCAGCGCCGCGCCCGGTCCGGCTCCAGGGCGCGCAGCAGCGCCCGCGCCACGTCCTCGCCGAGGTCCGGCCGCAGCCGCCCGGGCGGGACGACCCGCCCCGGCGGCCCCGGGACGCTCCCGGTGACCAGCTCGTAGCCGACCGCGCCCAGGCTGTAGACGTCGGCACGCTCGTCTATGCCCTCGCCGGGCTCGGCCTGCTCCGGCGGCTGGTAGCCCGCCGAGCCCGCGGCCAGCGTGAGCACGGAGGCCTGTGCGAGGCTCTTGGCGAGTCCCAGGTCGGCCAGCAGCACCCGCCGGGTGCCGTCCGGGGCGGTGTGCAGCAGCACGTTGGTCGGCTTGATGTCGCGGTGCACGATGCCCGCCTCGTGCAGCGCGGCGGCGGCCCGGGCGGCCTCCGCCGTCAGCGCGAGCGCGTGGCCCACCGGGAGCGGGCCGCCCGTCAGCAGGCCGGCGAGGGTGCCGCCGTCGGCGTACTCCATCACGAAGTACGGCCGGCCGTCGGGGAGTTCACCGATGTCGTAGACCTGGACCACGCGGCTGGAGCCGGCCCGGCGCAGCAGCCGCGCCTCGGACAGGAAGCGGTCCCTGATGTCGAGCCGGTGGGCCCAGTTCTCGGCGAGGACCTTCACCGCGACCGGAGCCTCGAGCTCGTCGTCGTGGGCGAGCCACACCGTGGCGAAGGCGCCGGTGCCCAGCGGCCGTTCGAGGCGGTAGCGGCCGATCCGCTCCAGGGAGTGCATACGACTATCATGCCTGGCCTGAGATCGACTTGGAGGAGGGCCCGTCCGTGCTGGACCAGGTGCCTGTGGAAGACCTCGCCCGGCGGGCCGCCGCCGGCGACAGTGCGGCCCTGGACCGGCTGCTCACCGAGATCCGGCCGGAGGTCCTGCGCCGCTGCGGGCGCTTCCTGCCCTGCCGGGAGGACGCCGAGGAGGCCGCGCAGGACGTGCTGCTCCAGGTGGCCCGGTACATCTCCCGCTTCGAGGGCCGCAGCCGCTTCAGCACCTGGCTGTACACGGTGGTCGCCAACTGCTGCCGCCAGAAGTACCGGGAGCTGAAGCGGCGGGCCGCCGAGCAGCCGGCCGCGATCGAGCCCTCGTACGCCGTCGACCCGCGGACCACCAGCGTCATCGCCGGGTCCCGGGTGGACCTGCTGGAGGCGCTGGACCGGCTGGAGCGGACGCATCCGCACCTGGTCGCGCCGCTGGTGTACCGGGACATCTGCCAGCTGGACTACGCCGAGGTCGCCGAGCGCGTCGGCATCCCGCTCGGCACCCTCAAGTCCCGCCTGCACGAGGCCCGCAAACAGGTACGGCCCTGGCTGGCGGGCGGCTGAGGCCGTCCGCGGACGCGGACCTACCGGTCCTCCTCGAAAAGGGACAGTTCCGCCCAGATGGTCTTGCCCTCCGGGGTGTGCCGGCTGCCCCAGCGCTGGGTGAGCTGGGCCACCAGCAGCAGGCCCCGGCCGCCCTCGTCGAAGGTCTTGGCCCGGCGCAGGTGCGGGGCGGTGTGGCTGGTGTCGGAGACCTCGACGATCAGCGTGGTCGCGTCGTGGATGAGCCGCAGCCGGATGGGATGGGAGCCGTACCGGATGGCGTTGGTGACCAGCTCGCTGACCACCAGTTCCGCCGTGAACGCCGCCTCGCTCAGCGCCCAGGCGTCCAGCTGCTCCACGACCTGCTTGCGGATCGGCGCGACCAGCGCCGGGTCGGCCGGGGTGTCCCAGGTCGCCACCTGTGCGGCGGGCAGGCCCTGGGTGCGGGCGAGCAGCAGCGCCACGTCGTCGGGGGCGCCGCCCGGCGGCAGCAGGGCGTGCAGCACGCGGTCGCAGGTCGTGTCGAGGGAGTCCGTGTGCCCCGCGAGCGCCTCGTACAGCAGCTCACGGCCGGCGTCCCCGTCCCGTTCCCGGGACGTCACGAGCCCGTCGGTGTACAGCGCGAGGACGGTGCCCTCGGGCAGGGCGACCTCGGCGGACTCGAAGGGCAGCCCGCCCAGGCCCAGCGGGGGACCGGCGGGCAGGTCCAGCAGGCGCGGCCGGCCGCCCGGCCGCAGCAGCACGGGCGGCGGGTGCCCGGCGCGCGCCAGGGTGCAGCGCCGGGACACCGGGTCGTAGACCGCGTACAGGCAGGTCGCGCCGACCTCGCCGGGGCTGCCGTCGCCGCCGGTCTCCTCGGACAGCCGGATCACCAGGTCGTCCAGATGGGTGAGCAACTCGTCCGGGGCCAGGTCGATGTCGGCGAGGGTGCGCACGGCGGTCCGCAGCCGGCCCATGGTGGCCGAGGCCTCGACGCCGTGTCCGACGACGTCCCCGACGACCATCGCGACCCGCATCCCGGACAGCGGGATCACATCGAACCAGTCCCCGCCCACGCCGGCCCGCGCGGCCGGCAGATAGCGGGAGGATGCCTCCAGCGCGGCCGTGCGCGGCAGGGTGCGGGGCAGCAGGCTGCGCTGGAGCGCGAGCGCGGTCTCGCGTTCCCGGGAGTAGCGGCGGGCGTTGTCGATGCAGACGGCGGCCCGGGTGGTGATCTCCTCGGCGAGCAGCCGGTCGTCCGCGGTGAACGGGTCCGGACGCCGGTGACGTGCGAGGACCGCGACGCCGAGGGTGAGCCCGCGGGCCTGGATGGGCACCGACATCGAGGAGTGCATGCCGAATCTGCGCACCCGCTCGCCCCGCGCGCTGTTCCACGTCAGCCAGGGCAGCAGGTCTTCGACGGTGCCCGAGACGGTGATCGTGTGGCCCGCGGTCAGCGAGTCCGCCTGGGGGGAGCCGGCCGGGTACTCCTCGGTCTGCCCGGCTTCCCGCACCGCCTCCGGCACGCCGTCGAGGACCGACCGGTGGGCGGCCCGGCGCAGGGTGACCGGCGCGGAGAGCCGGGCCGGGGGCTCGCCGCCGTAGTCCTGCGGGTCCAGCAGGTCGATGGTGACGAAGTCGGCGAGCGCGGGCACGCACACGTCCGCGAGCTCCTGAGCGGTGCGGGTGACGTCCAGCGTGCTGCCGACGCGCACGCTCGCCTCGTTCACCAGCTGCAGGCGCTGCCGGGCGCGGTGGCTGTCGGTGATGTCGTGCGCGGCCAGGCACACCCCGCGCACCCGGCCCTGGGCGTCCCTGACCGGTGCCATCCGGGCGAGCCAGGCGTGGGCGCGGTCCTCGCCGCCGGCGCGCATGAAGGTCTGCACGTCCAGCGGCCGGCCCGTGGTCAGCACCTGGAGCATGCCCTGCTCCAGGTCGTCGCTCTGCGGCCGGCCGCCGATCTCCGTGAGCCGCAGCCCGCGCAGGCGTTCCCGCGGCAGGCCGACGACCTCGGCCATCGACTCGTTCATCCGGCGCAGCCGCAGCTGCGTGTCGTACACGGCGACCGCGCACGGTGACTGGATCAGGCTCGCCGCGGCGAGCGGGTCGTCCTCGGCGGGGGGTTCCGCGCCGGCCAGCGGGGTGACGACGAGCCAGTCGCCGCCGTGGCCGTCGTGCGGCGGCCGGCGGTGGGCGAGCAACCAGACCGCGACGGTACGGCCGTCCCGGTGGCGCAATCCGACCGTCCCCTGCCAGCGGGTGCCTCGGGGCAGGGCCAGGCGGTCCTGCCCCGCGAGCAGGCGGGCCGCGGGGCGGCCCAGGACGGCGTCCGCCGGGTGGCCGAGCAGGCGTCGGGCGCCCTCGTTCCACTCGACCAGCGTTCCGTCGTCGTCGATGACAGCCCGGGCCGTCGCCGCGTCGTCGAACGGATAGACCCGGCTCATCGTCGCCGCTCCCAAGCGCACACTCACAGTGAACAGGTGGCACCTCTCGTGTTCCAGCGTAGTGCTTCGGGGGCTCCCGTGGACCACAACCTGCGGCCGCCCGGCCGGTCGGTCGAACGCGGTCGCAGGGAAGATCCGGCCGATCTGCGGCCGAGGGCGGTCACGGGCTCCCGGACCCTTGACGATCGCGTGTGCCAGACCGTCAGAATCTGTTTGTTCCCGATCAGTTGTGAGTACTTCTGGGTCCCGATGAGGGGGAAGCCGCCATGACGGTCACGCGCCGATCGGTTCTGGTCGCCGCCACCGCGACATCCGCGGCCGGAGCGCTGCCGAGCATCCCGGCGGCACCGTCCGCCGACGCCGCCGAGGCATCCGCCGGGGCAGGCGGGCGCCACACCGTGCCGCTGCGGGACGGCTGGCGCTTCGCCCTGGTCGACCCGGGCGGCGTCACCGACCCCACCGGCGCCCACGCACAGGCCGCCGATCCCGGCTTCGACGACTCGACCTGGCGCGAGGTCGCGGTCCCGCACGACTGGAGCATCGAGCAGACCCCCACCACCGACCACGGCACCACCAGCGGCACCGGCTTCTTCCCGGGCGGCCTCGGCTGGTACCGGCTCGCCTTCACCCTGCCGCCGGCCTGCGCGGGCAAGCGGATCTCGGTGGAGTTCGACGGCGTCTACATGGACTCCTACGTCTACTGCAACGGCACGGAAGCCGGCCGCCACCCCTACGGCTACACCGGCTTCGCCCTAGACCTCACCGGCCTCGTGCACACCGATGGAAGCACGCCCAACGTGCTCGCGGTGAAGGTGCAGAACCAGCTGCCCAGCAGCCGCTGGTACTCCGGCAGCGGCATCTACCGCGAGGCCCGGCTCGTGCTCACCGAACCGGTGCACGTGGCGCGCTGGGGCACCTACGTCACGACCCCCGAGGTCTCGGCCGCCGGTGCCGTCGTCCGGGTCGCGACGACCGTGCTGAACGAGTCCGGCACCGGCACGGACGTCCAGGTCCTGTCCAGGATCACCGGGCCCGACGGCCGCACGGTCGCCCGCACGTCCAGCACGGCCGCCGTCTCCGACCGGGCCACGGAGACCCAGGAACTGACCGTCGACAACCCCCTGTTGTGGGACTTCGCCACCCCGCAGCACCGCTACACCCTGCACACCGAGCTGCGTGTCGCGGGCCGCACCACGGACACCCACCGGACCGGCTTCGGCATCCGCGACTACCGCTTCGACCCCGACGAGGGCTTCTCCCTCAACGGCACCCCCACCAAGATCAAGGGCGTCGACCTCCACCACGACCAGGGCGCGCTCGGCGCCGCGATCAACATCGACGCGGTCCGCAGACAGATGCGGATCATGAAGTCGATGGGCGTCAACGCCTTCCGCACCTCCCACAACCCGCCCTCTCCGCAGATGATCCAGGTGTGCGAGGAACTCGGCATCGTGATGATGGTGGAGGCCTTCGACTGCTGGCGGACCGGCAAGACGACGTACGACTACGGCCGGTTCTTCGACGAGTGGTGCGAGAAGGACGCCACCGAGATGGTGCTGGCCGCGCGGAACTCACCGGCCGTCGTCCTGTGGTCCATAGGCAACGAGATACCCGACTCCACCTCCACCGCCGGGCTCGCCATGGCCGACCGGATCATCGGTGCCGTCAAGGCCGCCGACGGCACCCGCCCCGTGGTCATCGGCTCGGACAAGTACCACGGTGTGCCCGCCACCGGCTCCCCGGCCGACCGCATGCTCGCCAAGCTCGACGGTCTCGGCCTGAACTACAACACGGCCGGGTCCGTCGACGCCCTGCACGCGAAGTACCCGCACCTGTTCCTCTTCGAGTCCGAGTCCTCCTCGGAGACCTCCACCCGGGGCACGTACCAGGAACCGGAACACCTCAACACGGGCGAGAACCACACGCCGGGCAGGCGGGAGGTCTCCTCCTACGACAACAACCTCGCCTCCTGGACCATGAGCGGCGAGTACGGGCACAAGAAGGACCGGGACCGGAAGTGGTTCGCGGGACAGTTCCTGTGGTCCGGCATCGACTACATCGGCGAACCCACCCCGTACGACGTCTTCCCGGTCAAGGCGTCCTTCTTCGGCGCCGTCGACACGGCCGGGTTCCCGAAGGACATGTACCACCTGTTCAAGAGCCAGTGGACGGCCGAGCCGATGGTCCATCTGCTGCCGATGAGCTGGAACCACGAGAACCTCGGGGAGGGGGCCACGGTCGAGGTCTGGGCGTACGCCAACGTGCCGTCCGTGGAGCTGTTCCTCAACGGGAAGTCCCTCGGCGTCCGGGAGTTCGACGTCAAGAAGACCACCGACGGGCGCGCCTACCTGGAGACCACCGAGGCCACCGGCGACGACAGGACCGTCACCGACGGTCCCTACCCGGGCAGTTACACCAGTCCCAACGGCAGCGCGGGCAAGCTGCACCTGACCTGGAAGGTGCCGTTCCAGCCGGGGGAGCTGAAGGCCGTGGCCCGGCGGGACGGCAAGGTGGTCGCCACCGACGTGCTGCGCACGGCCGGCCCGGCGCACGCCCTGCGGCTCACCGCAGACCGCACCTCCCTCGCCGCCGACGGCCGTTCGCTGCTCTTCGTCACCGCCGAGGTCGTCGACGCGCAGGGGGTGGTGGTGCCCGGCGCCGGGCACCTCATCACCTTCGACGTCGGCGGAGGCTCCTTGGCCGGGGTCGACAACGGCCGCGAGGAGAGTGCCGAGCGCTACCAGGCGAGCACCCGCACCGCCTTCCACGGCAAGGCCCTCGCCATCGTCCGGTCCGGTACGGAGCCGGGCCCGCTGAAGGTCACCGCGCGGGCCGACGGCCTGCGCACGGGCACGGTCGGCGTGCACACCACCCCGGCGCGCGAGACCGCCGCCACCCCCGCGCCCGTCTTCGGGCCCGACCATCCCGCGCCCGCCGACCACCCCTGTGCGGACGCCAGTTACTCGGGGCGCCGGGACACGCTGCCCGCCGCGATGCTGGACGGCGACCCGGCCACCGGCTGGTCCAACGCCTTCGTCAAGCCGGCCACCGCGCTGCTGCCCGCGTTCGACGGGGCCCGCGCCGGGGACTGGGTGTCGGTCGACTTCGGACGCGGCCGGACCCTCGACCGGGTGGAGGCCTCGTTCACCGTGGACGCCACCCACGCGCTGCCCGCCACGGCGGAGGTCGCGGTCTGGGACGGCCGTACCCATGTGCCGGTGACGGGCGCCAAGGTGGACTGGGCCACCGCCTCCGACACCCCGACCGTGATCACCTTCGACCCGGTGCGGGGCTCCCGCCTGCGGCTGACACTCACCAGCGCCCACCCGGGCGAGGCGAAGGGGGCGATCCGCATCAGCCGGCTCGACGTCTAGTGCTGCGGTCACGGGCCCGGCTCCCTCACACCAGGACCCGCTGCAGCGCGCCCTCGTGCGTGAGCAGCCACCGCTTGCGCTCGACTCCGCCCGCGTACCCGCGCAGCGCACCGTCCGCACCGATCACCCGGTGGCAGGGGCGGACGAGCAGCAGGGGGTTGGCGCCCAGCGCCCGGCCCACCGCGCGGAGTCCGGCGCGCGGCACGCCCAGCCGGGCGCCCAGCTCGCCGTACGAGGCCGTCGTGCCGCAGGGGATGTCGTCCAGGGCCTGCCACACCGCCCGCTGGAACGGGGTGCCGCCGGTGGTGAGCGGCAGCTCGAACCGGGTGCGACGCCCCGCGAAGTAGGCGTCCAGCTGCCGGTGCGCCTCGGCGAACGGCCCGTCCTCGCGGGCCTTCGCGCGGACGGCGGGCGCGCCGCGCTGTGCGGGCATGCCGAGCGAGGTGAGCGTCAGGCCGGACGACGCCACCGAGCCGGTCAGCAGCAGGTCGCCCAGCGGGCTCGGATGGACGGTGCTGATGGTGCGTGCGGTCATCGCAGTGCTCCTCGTGTCCCGCTGTGCTTTCTTTCGGTGCTGCCGAGTCTGCTGCGCCGGGCGCCCGGTGACCGGCGGGAACCGGACATGGCTTTCGCATCCCTCGGGTACCGCGGGAAAGTGCACTTGACCTGCCGATATTTACGCGCAAGTACCCGCGCGGTACGGTGAGGGGCATGCCTGCTCTCAACGTGGAGTTCAGCGAACGGGAACTCGAGGACCTGCGGCAGATCGCCAAGGAGCGCGGTACGTCGATGAAGGCCCTCGTGCGCGAGGCCGCGGCCGCCGACATAGCCCGGCACCGGGCCCTGCAGGAGGGCGCCGCGGCTTTCCGGCAGTTCTTCGCCGCCCATGCCGAGGAGTTCGCGGCGGCCTTCCCCGACGATGAACCCGCCGTGAAGGACGAGGCCGCCTGACGCATGCCTTCCGTCATCCATATCGACGTCCCCTGGCTGCTCCAGCGCCACGAGGAGGTCCTGCCCGACCAGCCCGCGGTCGACGACTTCTCCGCGCTGGTCGCCGCCGTCGCCCGGCACCGCGTGGATCCCCCGCGGCTCGGCGTGGACTCCGACCCCGCCTGGCGGGCCGCCGCCCTGCTGCACACCCTCGCCGTGCTCAAGCCCCTGCCCGCGGCCAACGCCCGCTTCGCCTGCGCGACCGCCGTGTCCTACATGTTCGTCAGCGGCGTCGGCATCGACCCGCCCTACGGCGCCCTCGTCGATCTCGCCCGCGATCTGATGTCCGGCAAGTCCGATGTCTACGGCGCGGCGGACCGGCTGCGGTCCTGGCAGATCTGAGCGCCCAGCCCGCCCCGGCCGGCGGGGGAAGCCGCCGGGGCCGCCGGCCGGAGCAGGATGAGAGGGGCCGCCGGCCGAGGGCGGGAGGAACGGGGCCGGCGGCCGGTCTCTCGGGGCCGACCCCAGTGCACTACCGGGCCGCACACCCCGGAAGCGTGCGCGGACCGCCCGGTGCGTGTGCACGCTTCACACGGGGCGCGTGACCTGACGAAAGGCGATGCGCGCGAGCGGCGAGCCGGCGGCATTCTGACTTTCTTTCAAAACTGCCGCGGTTGTGCGGGCGCCCTGTTGTTCGTGTGGAAGTTGTGCAAGGGTTGAAACGCCCGTGCGGGGGGTAAAGTCCGGGGTTCTTCCGGCACTTGCGGAACATCACCGGTAGAAATCCGGCCAATTGCCTCTTCTCGCACGCCGCAGAGATAAGCACCAACGCAGCACGCACCAAAGGAACCCGCTCAGTGCCCACCCCCCACCCCCCTCGCCCTCCTTTTCCGCCGCCCGGCGGCGACCCCGGGGAGTCCGACGAATTGCTTGCCGGTCCGCTGCGGGCCGGCTCCGACGCGGAGGGCTCACGGTCCGCCGCCCTGCTGATGGCCCGGCACTGGCAGCCGGCCCACGACTACGCCGTGGTCTGCCTGGCGCTGTCCGGGCCGCTCGCCCACATGGTCACCGCCACCGCCTTCCACCAGGTCCTCGGCCGGCTCGCGCTCGGCGAACCCGCCGAGGCGCTGCGGCCCCGGCTGCTGGTGGCGGTCCGGGACACGGTCGTCAACTGGTCCGGCACCGACCGGATCACCGTCGCACTGCCCGGCCTCGGGAAACCCGCCGGGGGCCGCGGGATGCGCGCCGCGAAGACCCTGATACCGGAAAACCGTGCCCTCTCCGACCGCTCCTTTCACGCCCTTCCCCGGCTTGAGCAGACGCTGTTGTGGCACACCGAGGTCGAGGCCGAGCCGATAACCGTTCCCGCCGGACTGCTGGGCGTGGACGTCGAGAGCGCGGCGGCCGCACTGGAGCAGGCACGGGACAAATTCCGCGAGGGCCTGGTGCGCGCCCACCGGGAACTCGCGCCCGGCAAGGATTGCCGCTACTACAACCGCCTGCTGGACGCGCCGATCCGCCGGGGCGGTGCCGGTGCCCTGCTGCCCGACGTCCAGGAGCACCTGTCCGCCTGCTCCTACTGCCGGCACGCCGCCGAGCAGCTGGGCCACGCGGACGCCGCCCCGGGCGTGCTGCTCGCCGAGGCCGTGCTCGGCTGGGGCGCCCGCCGCTACCTCGACTCCCGTCCCGGCCGCCGTCCCGGTCCCGCCCGCGGCCGCGGTGGTTCCCGGCGATCCGGCGGACGCCGGCGCGGTGGCGGCGGACCCGGCCTGCTCGCCCGCGCCGCCCTGCCCGGCGCCCGGCGGCGCGGCGACGGTGCGGCCCCGGACAAGACCCCGGGCTCGCGCGGCCGGCGCCGCGGCGGCGAGCCCGGGACGCTCGCCCGGGTCGCCGGCCCCGCCTGGTCCTCCAAGGCGCTGCTCACCGGGGTCGGTGTCGCCTCGGCCGGGCTGCTGGCGACCGTCCTCGCGATCAGCGTGTGGCCGGACGGCGCCGACGGCACCGATCCGGTGGCCTCCACCAGCGCCGTCCCCGGCAGCGCCGCCGGCCACACCCCGCCCTCCTCCGCCGCCGCACCGGGCACCGCGGAACTGCCCGCCGCCGGCCGCCCCACCCGGCTGCGCAACGCCGCCGCCGGCCTGTGCCTGGACATCGACGGCACGCCGAAGGCCGGGGCGAGCACGGTCCTCGCCGTCTGCTCGTCGGCACCCGGCCAGCAGTGGGTCCACGACGCCGACGGACTGCTGCGCAGCGCGGCCGACGCGGGGCTGTGCCTGGACTCGCACGCCGACGCCGGTGTGGTGATCCTCGGCAGCTGCGCCGACGCCGGCTCGCAACGCGGCGACGACGTGCGCTACGACCTCACCGCGCAGGGCGAGTTGGTGCCCCACTGGGACCGGACCCTCGCCCTCGCGACCTCCGCCCAGAACGCGGGCGCCGACCTCGTCGTCAAGGTCCGGGACCGCTCCGCCGGCCAGCGCTGGCTGACCGACACGCCCTCGGCGACCCCCGGCTCCCTCTCGGTCGCCGGCACGGGCGGTCCGTCGGCCCGGCCCGCGCGCCAGCCGGTGAGGAACACCTGAGGCACCGCCGGTGGCGGCCCGCCCGCCACCGGCGAGGGCGGCTCAGCGGCGGGCGGCCGCCGCGTCCAGGATGCGGGCGAGCTCCCGGGGCGTGGAGAACATCGGCCAGTGACCGGTCTTCAGCTCGACCAGCTCCCAGCGTCCGCCCCGCAGCGCCTCCGTCACCGCCGGCAGCGGGTCACGGCCGTCCAGGCCGCACTTGACGTAGGTCGCCGGCAGCTCGGCCAGCGGACGCCCCAGCACGGCGGGTTCGGTCAGCGTGGCGGCGGGGTGCGGCGTGCCCTCGGCGATGAGACGGGCGATCTGCTCGTCCGTGAGGTCCTGGTGCGCGTAGGCCGCCGCCGGAAGGAGCGGCCACACTCCCTCCCGTTCGTCGAGAGCGGCACGGATGTGATCGCTGGGGAAGCCGTCGAGGAACGACACCCCGTCCTCCGGCAGGTTGGAGTCGACGAACACCACTCGGCGCAGCCGGTCGCCGATCCGCTCGGCCGCCTGCCCGACCGGCACGCCCGAGTAGCTGTGCCCGACCAGGACGACGTCCCGCAGCTCTCGCCGCTCGACCTCCTCGACGATGTCCTGGACGTGGATCTGCTGCCCCGCGGGCAACTGCTTCTTCTCGGCCAGCCCGGACAGGGTGAGGGCCTGCGCCGCGTGGCCGGCGGCGCGCAGGTCGGCGGCCACCTCGTCCCACGCCCACGCCCCCAGCCAGGCACCCGGCACCAGTATGAAATCGGTCATGGGCGTCAACGTACCGGATGCCTGGGTCAACTCCCGGCAATGTGTGCGGAGTTGACCATTCCGGACCGGCCCGGCGCATGGGCGCCGGGCCGGTCGGCCAGGGGCGGCCCGCGGGGCGTTCAGCCGACCCGGGCCACCGCCCGGACCGGAGCGCCGTCCGCCCCGGGGAGTCTCAGCGGGAAGAGGAACACCTCGACCGTCTCCGCGCCCACCAGGCGGTCGAGGCCGGTGAGGTTCTCGGCGATCACCCCGCCCGCGCCGCACAGCACCCGATGGGCCGGCAGGCCGTGGTCCGCGGGGGGATCGCCGGGCCGGGGCGTGGGGTCCACGCTGAGCGCGTCCACGGCCACGGTGCGCGCGCCGGCCGCCACCACGGCCTCCGCGGCTCCCGGAGTCAGCCACGGGTGGTCGAGGTACGCGTCGGTGCCCCAGTGCGCCGACCAGCCCGTGGCGAGCAGCAGCAGTGCGCCGGGTGCCGCCGTGAGGGCGTCGAGCGCGGGGGACAGCAGGCCCTCGGTGAGGGGTGAGCGGGCGGGCAGCCCCCGCACGTCGGCCACGACCGCGGGTCCCGCGAACCGGCTCAGCGGCAGCTCGTCCAGGCGGGGCCAGGCGTCGTCCACGTGGTAGGGCGCGTCGACGTGCGTGCCGGACTGCGAACCCAGGTGCAGGGCCAGGACGTTGACGCCGTCGGCCGGGGCCCGCAGCGCGTGCGAGACCGTCACCTCCGGATCACCGGGATACACGGGCATCCCGGTGACCACGGGAACCGACAGGTCGAGCCAGTCGCTCATCGGCCGCCCTCGGCCGCGAGCGCGGGGGAGGCGTCCTCCGCCGGGGCGCCGGGACCGGTGATCGGCGGCACCGCCGTCTCGGCCGTACGGGCCAGCCGGGCGCCCTCGGGTCCGTACACCGCCCGGGGCTCGGGGAACACCCGCAACAGCGTCAGGAACAGTACGGCGGCCACCGCGAGCGACAGGGGCAGACTGATGTCGACGCCGTTCGCCACGTTCCCCAGCGGACCGACGAACTGGCCCGGGATGTTCGTGAACAGCACGCCGACCACCGCGGCCACCCACCAGGCCGTCATGCCGCGCCAGTTCCAGCCGTGCGTGAACCAGTAACGGCCGCCGCGCTGACGGCGGTTGAAGACCTGCAGCGCGTCGGGGTCGTACCAGCCGCGCCGGGTGTGGAAGCCGAGCATCATCACGACCATCCACGGCGTGGTGCAGGTGATGATCATCGTGGCGAACGTCGAGATCGACTGCACGAGGTCCAGGCCGAACCGGCCGACGAAGATGAACGCGATGGACAGCACGCCGACCAGCAGCGTCGCCTGGACGCGGGACAGCTTCGGGAACACCGACGAGAAGTCCAGGCCGGTGCCGTACAGCGAGGTGGTGCCCGTCGACATGCCCCCGATCAGGGCGAGCAGACAGACCGGCAGGAAGAACCAGCTCGGCGAGATCGCCAGCAGCCCGCCCACGAAGTCGGGCGCGGCCGGGTCGACGTACTTCGGCGCCTTCGTCGCGATGATGCTGGCGGTCGCCAGACCGAAGACGAACGGCAGCAGCGTCGCGATCTGGGAGAGGAACGCGGCGCCGACCACCTTGCGGCGGGGTGTGTCCGCCGGGATGTAGCGCGACCAGTCGCCGAGGAACGCGCCGAACGACACCGGGTTGGAGAGCACGATCAGGGCCGCACCTATGAACGACGGCCAGAAGAGGGACTGGGTCGAGGCGCTGGCCGAGGCCGTGAACACACCGGCGTACGACGGGTCGAAGTCACCGGCGAAGGCGATCGCGCCGAGCAGGAAGAGCACGGTCGCCGAGGTGACGGCGATCTTGTTGACGAACAGCATGAACCGGAAGCCGTAGACGCACACGGCGAGGACCAGCCCGGCGAACAGGGCGTACGCGACGACGTACGACGCTGTGCCGCGCTCCAGTCCGAACAGCCGGTGCGCGCCGCCGACCAGGGCGTCGCCCGAGCTCCACACCGAGATGGAGAAGAACGCGACGGCCGTCAGCAGGGACAGGAACGAGCCGACCACCCGGCCGTGCACACCCAGGTGCGCGGAGGACGCGACCGCGTTGTTGGTGCCGTTGACCGGACCGAACACGGCCATCGGGCACAGGATCAGCGCTCCCGCGACGACACCGAGGACGGTGGCCGCGAGCCCCTGCCAGAAGGAGAGTCCGAACAGGATCGGGAACGCGCCGAGGACGCAGGTGGAGAAGGTGTTGGCGCCGCCGAAGGCGACCCGGAACAGGTCGAGCGGGGTCGCGGTGCGGTCGGCGTCGGGGATGCGCTCGACGCCGTAGGGCTCGACCTCGGTGAGGGACGGCGGCGGCGCGGTGGGCGAGTCGGGGGACTGAGGGGTCACGGGGGCTCCAGCGGGGACACGGCGATGGAGCGCTTGGTGGCGCGACGGTGACGAACGGCCGTCGGTGCCGCGGGGGTGTGCGGCGCGGGCAGGGGCCGTCCGGAGGGGTCTGCCGACGGTACGGCGCCGGCGAAGACCCCTGCCAGAGGATGAATCATCCTTCTTCGCCGTCCTCGGTGGAGGAATCGGCCACCTCCTCGACGTCCGGTCCCTGGGCCCGGACCCGCTGGACGTGTTCCAGTGACTCGCGCAGCTCGGTCAGCCAGTCGTCGGTGTGGCGCTGGACCAGGCGCACGCACCAGGCGAGGGCCTCGCTGCGGCTGCGTGCGACACCCCCCGCGATGAGGGTGTCCAGGACCTGCCGTTCCGGCTGGCGCAGCCGGGTCATCACCGGCGCGGCCACATGCGTGAACAGGGCGCGCTCCGCGCCGCACACCACCCCCCAGGAGACCTTCCGGCGGAACAGCTGCTCGGCCTCCCGGGCCACCTCCATCCGGTCCTCGCGGGTGCGCTCCCGGAACTCCTGGATCCGGGCCCGCAGGGCGGCCTCCCGCTCCGTGGCCGAGACGCCCTCGGCGAGCCGCGGTTCGGGAACGCGCCCGATCACGGTGATCTCCTCGCGGTCGGCGGTCACCTCCACCAGTTCCTCGAACAGATCGTCGGGCAACCGGCCGGCGAACCACCCCCGCAGCTTCTCTCTCTGCTCTGTCGTAATCATGTAATCAGCATTACGTCGATCATTTCATGAACACAAGGGGTCACGAAGGGGTTCGCCGAGGGCAGAGCCGGAATGTTTCAGGACGATTAACGACGCGCTGATTTTCAGCCATTCGGAAGGCCGTGCGGCGCGGAACCCGCTCCGTGCCTGGGTCACGGTGTGCGGATTCCGTGACTTCACGCCACTGCTTCAACACGAAAGGTTACCGAAACCCATGCGTTCGATGTGTGTTTCGTGGCCGGACTCGGCAGAGTGGCGCTCGCCGCCCCGGTGCCCGACCGGGCCTGGGCCGGCACCTCGTCTGTTCGAGCGGAAGGATGCACACAATGCGGAACACCGCGCGCTGGGCAGCGGCCATCGGCCTGACGGCCGCCGCCGTCTGCGGACCCCTGACCGGGGCCGCCGTCGCTGCACCGGGCGCCGCCCCGTCGTCGCTCTACGCCCCCTCGGCGCTGGTCCTCACCACGGGCCACGGCAGCGACGCGGCCACGGCCACTCCGGAGCGCGCCGTCACCCTGACATGCGCCCCCACGGCGTCCGGCACCCACCCGGCCGCGTCCCAGGCCTGCGCGGAGCTGCGCGGCGCCGGCGGCGACTTCGGTGCCCTCAAGACCGGCGACGTGTGGTGCACCAAGCTGTACGACCCGGTCGTCGTCACCGTCCAGGGCGTCTGGCAGGGCAAGCGCGTCTCGTACGAGCACACCTTCGGCAACACCTGTATGCGGGACTCCGTCGGCGGCGGCGTCTTCGCCTTCTAGGGGCCGGGATCGCACGTGTCCCCGCACACACCGGATCAGGTCCGCAACTGGGGAGTGCGGCCCCTGGAGCGGGGAACCTGCGATCTCGTACCGGAACCGACGGGCGGAGTGGGGCCGCCCGCCGGTTTCCGGGCACACAGCCGCTCCCCGGGCGGGCCCGTGGGGGGCCTTTCCCGGGGAGCGGCGAAAAACAGGCGGTTTCAGTCGGTGTCCTTGCCCTTGTGCCGGTGACTCGTGTCGCACCAGGGGTAACGGCGACTGCGCCGGCAAGTACACAGAGCGACACGGAAACGGTCCGAGGAGACCGTGGTGCCGTCCTCCAGCTCGATCTCCACCGGCCCCTCGACCAGCAGCGGCCCCCCGCGCCGCATGGTGATCCGGCGGGCCCGGTCAGCGGATTCGTTCGGCACGGATGACCACCAGCTCCTCCCTCTCCTCGTCCGGCGCGAGCAGGCCGCGCCGGCGCAGCCAGTCCTCCCGGGAGCGCAGCACGGGCCCGAGGGCGACCCACCGGCGCCGTACCACCGCGGCCTTCAGTTCCAGCGCCCGGCCGGGATCGCTGAGCGCGGAGTGCACGGTCAGCAGCACCCCTCCGGCGCGCAGCAGCGCGGGTGCGTCCCGGCGGATGCGGTCCAGCAGCCGCCCGTCCCGGCCCGCGTCCCAGGCCCGGAATCAGGTCGTACATGCGGCTCCGGGCCAGAGCGAGTGCCCCGCTGCCGGTGCCGAGGTCGAGCACATACGCACCGGCCGTCGGCGCCTCCTCGCGGAGGGCCTCCGCCGGCAACTCCGTGTCGTCCTGCGGGGCGTACACGCCCGGGAGCACCACAGCGATCACCTCGCACGAGTACCCCGATATTCACGGCGTACGGGTCATGTCTGGCTCAAGGGGCGTGCGCAGTGAGGAGCGCCCGGCTCGCCAGTCGGCGAGCAGCCGACGGGCCAGACGGTCCTCCAGGTACTCGGTGGCGTCGATCCCGAAGGTCACGTCCGCCGCGAGTTCCGGCTCCTCGGCGAGCAGTCCGCCGATCACGTCGTGGCGTACGACCTGTTCGTGGACCGCGTCCGCCTCCACATGCTCGTCGTAGAAGAACTCCGCGGCGGCTCCGGCGCCGGTGCGGCGCATGGCCTCGGCGAGCCGGCGGGAACCCGGTGAGGAGGTGATCTCCACCTCGGCGAAGTGGCCCACCAGCGCGGCGCGCAGCTCGCGGTGCAGGCCGAACAGGGACATCAGGTTGACGACGGCCAGCATCTCCGCGCGGGCCGCGTCCACATAGTGGCCGTAGGCGGTGTCCAGGCCCAGGTCCGCCATCAGCGCGGCGAACAGACGCGCGTGCACCCGGTCGGCCCGGCCGCCGCCGAACTCGTCGAACTCGACCGCCGCCATCGCCGCCTTGGCCCGGCCCCACAGCCGCGGCAGCACCCAGGCGTGCGGGTCGGCCTCCTTCAGGTGGTACAGGGAGCGCTGGGCGGCGTATTCGCGCAGGTGCCACAACTCGCCCTCCGTGTACAGGAAATGGGTGACGCCCTTGCCCTCGGCCGGTTCGACCAGGAGCGCGGCGAGCGCGTCGTCGAGGCTGTCGTGGCCCGGCGCATCCGCACGCAGCGCGGACAGGAAACGCCGCTCCAGTGCGGCGCGGACCCGCAGCAACCCGGGGTCCCACTCATGCCGCGGGCCGACGCCGGCGAAGCCCCGGTAATGCAGCTCGTAGCACAGGTACAGGGCGAGTGGTGCGTCGTCGCCGTAGGGATCCGCCGCCTCGGCCTCGGCGGGGCGGGGGAGGGGCCCCGTGCCGCGCAGGTACGCGGCGACCGCGGCGGACAGCGGGCCTCGGGGCAGGGGCAGCCGGGGTCCTCGTGGCTGGCTGTTCATGGGGCTCGGGTACCCCCCGCCTCCGCAAGACACCCGGGCACCCTCACATGGGCGCAGGCGCGGAGGCTCGGGGCCCGCAGGGCCGGCGGCCGGCCGCGGCGGCCCGGCTCAGTCCCCGTCCGCCTGCTCCTGCGCTCCGGTGTTCGGTGTGACGGCGTCCCCGGCCTTGCCGCCCGGGGCCTTGGCCTCGTCGCGTTTCTCGGCCTCCTCGACCTCCCGGAGCACCTCTTCCAGGGCCGACTCGGGCCGGTCCTCGTGCTCGTTGCCACCGGGCATGACGTCTCCTCCCGTCGTCGCCGACTTCTTGATCCGTCACGGGTTACCCGCCCGTGCCGTCTCAAGCGTCCCGCCTGGGGTCCGCCCGGGCCACCTGTCCGGTACCGCCCGCCGGTGGTGCCCGTGGCCGGAGCCGAACCGGCGCGGCCTCCCGGCTCCTCGTACCGGGAGCCGGAGGTCCAGGTCAGCACGCAGGCACCGGCGGCACGACCGAACAGCACCGGCCGTGCGGCGCAAGGCCCCGGCCGGTGAGTGCGGCGACGGCCGCGACGGGACCGCATGACCGCCCGCACGCCCCACCATGGCAGGGCGAGGGGCCGCCGTCTCCCTGCTGGCGGCGGCCCCTCGGGTCCGGGCGGGTCGGGCGGTCACATGTGGACGACCGGCGTGGCGCTCGCGTCCTGCCGCGGCACCCCCCGCCGGTAGAACAGGAAGGTCAGCAGCGCGCCGGCGGCGAAGAAGCCCGCGGACCACCAGAAGGCGGTCGTGTAGCTCTCGATCGTCGCCTGCGCGCGCACCAGCTTGCTGGTGGCGTCCCGGCCGGACAGGTAGTCGGTGGCGGCGCTCGCGGCCAGGGTGTTCAGCAGGGCTGTGCCGATCGAACCGCCCACCTGCTGCATGGCGTTGACGGTCGCCGAGGCCACGCCCGCGTCCTCGGCGGCGACCCCGCCGGTGGCCAGCTGCATGGCCGGCGGCATGACCAGGCCGAGACCCACGCCGATCACGATCAGCTGGGGCAGCACCGCGCTGAGGTAGTGCGAGCCGAGGCCGATGCCGGTCAGCCAGGCCATGCCTGCCGTGGCGACCGCGAAGCCCAGCGGGATGACCGTCTTCGGGCCGAGCCGGGGCAGCAGGAGCGTGGTGCCCACCTGCGCGGTCACCATCAGGGCGCCGACCATCGGCAGGAACGCGACGCCGGTCTTCGTGGGGCTGAAGCCGAGGTTGAGCTGGAGGTAGTAGGTCAGGAAGAGGAACACGCCGAACATGCCCGCGCCGGTGATCAGCACCGCGAGGAAGGAGGCCGCCCGGTCCCGGTCGAGCAGGATGCGCAGCGGCAGCAGCGGGTGCGCGGCCCGGGTCTGCCACCAGGCGAAGGCCGCCAGCAGCACTCCACCCGCGCTCAGGAAGCCCCAGGTCAGCGGCGAACCCCAGTCGTGGGTCTCGGCATTGGAGAAGCCGTAGACCAGGGAGAACAGGCCGGCGGCCACGAGCACCGTGCCCGGCACGTCCAGCCTGGCGTTCGCCGCGTCGCGGTGGTTGCCCAGCAGGATCCAGCCGCCGGCGAAGGCGACGACCGCGATGGCCACGTTCACGTACAGGGTCCAGCGCCAGTCGAGGGCGTCGGTCAGCACACCGCCGAGCAGCAGGCCCACGGCACCGCCGGCGCCGGCGATCGCGCCGTACACGCTGAAGGCGCGGGCCCGTTCCCGGGCGTCGGTGAAGGTGGTGTTGAGCAGCGACAGCGCGGCGGGGGCGAGCAGTGCGCCGAAGGCACCCTGCAGGGCGCGGGCGGCGACCAGCATGGTGAAGCCGTTCGCGGCACCGCCGAGCGCGGAGGCCGCGGCGAAGCCGACGACGCCGACGAGGAAGGCGGGCTTGCGGCCGAAGAGGTCGGCTATGCGCCCGCCGAGCAGCAGCAGGGAGGCGAAGGCGAGGGCGTACGCCGTCACGATCCACTGCCGGTTCCCGTCGGAGAAGCCGAGGTCGGTCTGGGCGGACGGCAGCGCGATGTTCACGATCGTGGCGTCGAGGACGACCATCAGCTGGGCGACGGCGATGACCGCGAGGATCCACCACCGCCTCGGCGAGGCCGCGCCGTGCTCGATCGCGCCGGCCTCGGCTCGGGAGCCCTCGGCCAGGGTCTTCTGGGACATGGAGAACCACTCCAGGGGAAGTCGTTCGCAAACAGTCGATAAACGAAACTGTTTCGTACACGTCGAGCCTAGAACACCTCCAGCGAAACGGCAACGTTTCGCTTGCTTCGGGTTCCCCGCGGGCGTGTATTCCTTGACAGGTATATAACTGTCACGGCATATTCGCTGTATGTCCGACGCAGCGCTCTGGTCCGCCCTCGCCGACCCGCACCGGCGGGCCATCGTCGCGCTCCTGCGGGACCGCCCCCGGTCCGTCGGGGAGATCGTCGAAGCCTGCGGACTGAGCCAGCCCAGCACGTCCAAGCACCTGAAGGTGCTCCGCGAGGCGGGCCTGGTCCGGGTCAGCCAGGACGCGCAGCGCCGCGTCTACGCCCTCGACCCGGCGCCGATCGCCGCGCTCGACGCCTGGCTGGAGCCCTACCGCAGGCTGTGGAACCGCAGCCTGGACGCCCTGGGCCGGCGCCTGGACGAAGCGCCGGACGACCCCCCGCACCCCCCGCCCCCGAAGGACTGAACCACCATGCCCGTCGACCTCACCGGCACCTACCTGACCCTGGACGACGGCCGCCCCGCCGTCCGGTTCAGCCGCACCTACGACCACCCCGTGGACCGCGTCTGGCGGTTCGTCACCGACCCCGGCGAACTCGCCCAGTGGTTCCCCTCCCGCGCCGAGATGGAGCTGCGTCCCGGCGGCACCATCCGCTTCACCGGCGACCCCAACATGCCCGAGTCCGCCGGCCGGGTACTCGCCGTCGACCCGCCCCGGCACCTGTCCTTCGCCTGGGGCGGCGACGAACTCCACTTCGACCTGGAGGCCGTCGGCGCACAACGCACCCGGTTCACGCTGACCGACGTCCTCGGCGCCGCCGACACCGCCGCCCGCAACGGCGCCGGCTGGGAGGTGTGCCTCGCCGCGCTCGACGCCAAGGCCCACGGCGGGCGTTTCGAGGGCCCGCACGCCGGGCCGAGCGCGTCCTGGAAGGCGTTCTACGACGGCTACCTCGGCGCCGGTGTGCCCTCCGGCGCGCCCGTGCCCGGCCTGGACTGACCGGCGCCGGAGCGCACCACCGCGCATCCCCGCCCAGCGACGGCGGCCGCACCGCTCAGCTCGCGGACCCCGGGGCCAGGGCCGCGGACAGCGCGCCGGGCCCGCCGGGGTCACCCGCACGCCCGGATGCCGTCCGGACGCACGAGGAACGCGGTGCTTCCCCCGCACGCGTGCCCGGCGCGGAACCAGCCCGCCGGGTCCCTGAGCACCGGTCCTGGCGGGACACCGGGGTCGTCCCCGTCCGGCTCAGCCGCGGCCGCCCACGGGCCCGCCGTGCCGCCTCCGCGGCGCGGTCCGCGCAGCCACGTCTCCCGTCCGCGACGTCGGCGTGCAGCGGCAGGCGCGGTCGTGGTCGCGCGGCCCGTCGTACCGGCGGACGGAGAAGGCCGCGATCGGATCGTGCGGCCCGCCGCAGTCCGGTGCCCGCTCGCCCGCGGCCGGTTCCGGAACGCGAGGCGGGCCGGGCCGGTTCCGCAACGCGAGGCGGGCCGGGCCCCACGACAGGGAGCCCGGACAGGTGCCCGACCCGTGACTGCTCCGTGTCTCACCTGGATCAACCGTCGGTGCGGGGGCAGGCCCGCGTCGAGCGCCGCGCGCCACCACAGCCGCTCCCGGAGGCCGAAGGCCCTCGGCCTGCTGGATGCCGAGGGCCCCGCGTACGGCGGCCGGACCCGGAGCCGGTCCGCCGACCGGCACTCCACACCCGTCTGCGCAGGTCGAGGGGCCACCGCCGGACCGACCGAGCCCGCATCGGCGATCGGTACCTCGGTGTGCGTGCCCTGCTCCCGCCCTGGCCCCGGCATGGCACCACCAAGCCGGGCCCGCGCCCCGGCACTCCCCGGATCCGTCCCCGCCCCGGGCTCGTCGCCCGGCGATTTCGGCCGCGCTCCGGTCGCTTGCCGCGGGCGTTCGGCGGGGTCCCGCCGTGCGCGGAGTTTCAGTGTGTGGCGCCCTGGATACACCGCGAGGGTTCGGCCCCGGAGTACGCGAGCCCGTGCACACACGTCGCAGTGAGGTCGTCACCATGTCCCATCCCCCGCCCCCCGCAGGACCGTCGAACCGCACCGGGCCGGTCGCGACCTCCGCCGTTCAGGAGGGTTCCGCCCTCGGATCCGGGACTCCGGCCGGCCGGGCCCGTACCGCCCTGGTGACCGGCGCCTCCTCGGGCATCGGCGCAGTCGTCGCCCGCCGGCTGGCCGCCGAGGGAGGCTGGCGGCTGGTGCTGAACGGACGCGACGCCACCCGTCTGGAGCAGGTGGCCGCGCAGGCCGGCGCGCTGGCCCTGCCCGCGGACCTCACCCGGCCGGGCGCCGGCCGTCTGCTCACCGAGCTCGTCCTGGACCACGCGGGCCGCCTCGACCTGCTGGTGGCCAGCGCCGGTGTGGGCTGGGCCGGCGACTTCACCGGGATGCCGCACGCCCGCATCGACGAGATCGTCGGCGTCGACCTGCTGGCCACGTTGCACCTCGTACGCGCTCTGCTGCCCCACATGGTCGCGGCCGGCTCGGGGCGCATCGTGCTCATCGGGTCCGTCGCCGGCAGCTTCGGCGTGCGCGGCGAGGCCGTGTACTCCGCCGCCAAGGCCGCCCTGGCCGCCTTCGCCGACGCCCTGCGCTACGAGCTGCGCCGCACCGGGGTGGGGGTCACCCATGTGATCCCCGGCGCCGTCGACACGCCGTTCTTCGAGCGGCGGGGCGCCCCCTACACCCGGGCGTGGCCGCGGCCGGTGTCACCCGAACGGGTGGCCGACGCCGTCTGGAACGCCGTCCTGCACGGCACGGACGAGGTGTACGTCCCCGGCTGGCTGCGCTTCCCCGCCCGGGTACGCGGCGCGGCGCCCGGGCTCTACCGGCGGCTCGCCGCCCGCTTCGGATGAACCGCCATGACCGCCGTCACCGTGCTGCTCGCCCTGCTCGCGGCGCTCTCCAACGCGTCCGCCTCGGTGCTGCAGCGCCGGGCCGCCGTGCAGGAGCCCGACCAGGGCGGCGGAGCGGGGGCCGCGCTGCGGCGGCTGACCCATCTGCTGCGACGTCCGAACTGGCTGGCGGGCACCGGGCTGCTGGCGCTGTCCAGCGTGCTGCAGGGCGGGGCGCTGGCCACGGGCAGCCTGTCCCTCGTCCAGCCCCTGCTCGCGGCCGAGCTGCTGTTCACGCTGGTCGTGGGCAGTGTCGTCTTCCGGCGTGCGCCCGACCGCCGGACCTGGCTGGCCTTCGCCGCCCTCGCCGTGGGACTGGCCCTCTTCCTCGTGGCGGCCTCGCCGTCCGCCGGCCGGCCCACGGCATCGCCCGGGTCCTGGCTGGTGGGCGGCAGCGGCGCGCTCGGTGCCGTGGTGCTGCTCGCGGTGGCCGCCCGTCCGACGACGGGTGCCTCCCGGGCCGCGCTGTTCGGCCTCGCCTCGGCCGTGTCCTTCGCGACCACCGCGGCCCTGCTGAAGGAGGCCGTGGGACAGCTCGGCCGAGGGCCGGGCGCGATGTTCGGCCACTGGGCGCTGTACGCCACCGGCGCCGCCGGACTGGTCGCCTTCCTGCTGCTGCAGAGCGCGCTGGGCGCCGGGTCCCTGACGGCCTCCCAGCCCGCCCTCACCCTCGGCGACGCGGTGACCAGCGTCATCCTCGGCTGGGTGCTGTTCGACGAGGTGATCCAGCTCGGGCTGCGTGTGATCCCCGAAGTGCTCGGCATCGGACTGATCGGGGCGGGCAGCATCGGACTCGCCCGCGCCTCGGACGACGGACAGGAATGGGACACGCACGTGCGGGACCACGGGGACCGCGAAGGCCACGGGGACCGCAAGAGACGTCGCCCGCACCGTGCGCACCGGCAGGACGCCACACCACCGTGAGCAGGCGCCCACCCACCAGGAAGGCGGTGCAGCGATGCCCCTGACCTCCGGCCGTACCTGGCGCAGGGCGGCCCTGCTGCTGCCGGTCGGGGTCGCGGCCGCCCACATCGGACCGGCGGCCACCTGGCTCCCCGGCGTACGGCTGCTGCTGTTCCCCGGGCTGTCCGGCACCGGCCGCGGCCGGCACGTCGCGCTGACCTTCGACGACGGCCCGGACCCGGAGGCCACGCCGTACTTCCTCGACACGCTGGACGAAGTCGGTGTGCGGGCGACGTTCTTCGTGCTCGGCGAGAACGTGGTGCGCCATCCCGCGCTGGCCCGGGAGACCGCCCGGCGCGGACACGAACTCGCGGTGCACGGCTGGACGCACGACCGCCCATGGCGCCCCGCCCCCGTCCGGGACGCCGAGCAGGTGGCCCGCACCGTCCGCGCGGTGCACGACATCTGTGGGCACCGGCCCCAGTGGTACCGGCCGCCGTACGGGATCCTCACGTCCGGACGCTGGCTGGCCGCCCGGCGGGCCGGGCTGCGACCGGTGCTGTGGTCGGCCTGGGGCAGGGACTGGACGGCCGACGCCACCCCCGAGTCCGTGCGGACCCTGGTCGCGGCGGACCTGCGGGGTGGCGGCACCGTCCTGCTGCACGACTCCGACCGGCTCGCGGCCCCCGGCTGCTGGCGCTCGGCGCTCGGCGCCCTGCCGGCCCTCGTGGAGGGCTGCCGGGAGGCGGGACTGGCGGTCGGCCCGCTCCGCGACCACCGACCTTTTCCGGACCAAGTAAATGATCACGATGGGCCGGCGCTGTTCTGCCCCTGGTGAAACACCGGTCCGACCGGGCTCGACGGTCACTACGGTCCCGTCCCATGACGATGGTCACCACGCGCACGGTGGAGTACCCGGCCGACGGCCTGACGATGAGCGGGCACCTCGCGCTCCCGGCCGGCGTCGGCCGCCGGCCCGCGGTGCTGGTCGGACCTGAGGGCCCAGGGCTCAGTGACGTCGAGCGCCGCCGGGCCGAGGCGCTCGCCGAGCTGGGATACGTGGCGCTGGCCTTCGACCTCCACGGCGGGCGGTATCTGGGCGACCCCGAGGAGATGCTGGCCCGTTGCATGCCGCTGCTCGCCGACCCGGACCGGATGCGGGGCATCGGCCACGCGGCGCTTGACGTGTTGCGTGCCGAACCGCGGACCGACCCCGACCGGATCGCCGCCGTCGGCTACGGCACCGGGGGCGCCATCGGGTTGGAACTCGGGCGCGACGGCGTCGACCTGCGCGCGATCGGGACGGTCAACGCACTGACCACGGGCCGACCGGGCGAGGCGGCGCGCATTCGCTGCCCGGTGTGGGCCGGGGTCGGGTCGGAAGACCCGATCATGCCGCCCGCGCAACGGGACGCGTTCACCGCCGAGATGCAGGCCGCGGGCGTCGACTGGCGCCTCGTGGTCTACGGCGGAGCCGTGCACGCCTTCCACCACCCAACGGTCGACCACACCGTGCGCCCCGGCGTCGGCTACCACCCGCAGCACGCGCGGCGAGCCTGGCGCGACATCGTCGACCTGCTCGCCGAGTGCGTGCCCGTGACGGAGTGATCCGGTCCGCCACCGCGATCCCGGGCGCCCGGCCGCCACCGGCCCCGGCGTCCCTGCTCGGCGTGTCCACCCGTGGTCCGGCCGACGCGCCGGTGACAGCCCGCCTCCGCATCCGGTCCGCCGGCCTTCCCGGGACGGCCGGGCGGCGCCCGCGGCGCGGACGCCCGGCACCCGGCCGGAACGGCGGGCCGCCCGTGGACGTCCCGGCGCGGGCGGCGCAGGAGTACGGCCCCGGGGTGGCCGGCCTCGCGTGGTGTCCGACGGCCCGTCCGCTTCACCGCAGTGACCGACCCGCCGTCGGCGGCGGCCCGGGCACGCCCGACACCACCGCGCGATCTCCGGTCAGGTTCGCCGCGGGCCGGGCCAGCGGTCGCGTCCTCGTGTCACCCCCCACCATCGGCCCGGTACACCGGCGGACGGTGCCGGGAGGCCGTGTGTCTCCGCGTCACAACCCGGCGGCCCACGCCATCGGGTCGTCCCGGAACAGCGCGTGCCCCCGGGTCACCCGTTCCGCGCGTTCCCGGCCGTCCTCCGTGAGCCGGTCCAGGGCCGACAGCAGGGTGGGCCCGTCCGGGGCCAGTTCCGCGAGGCCGAGCTCGGCCATGCGGCGGACCCCGTCGACCCCGTGGCCGGGCAGCGGCCGGTAACCGATCACGGGCAGCCCGGCGGCCAGGGCCTGGACGGCGGTCTGACCGGCCGCGTTGTCCAGCAGGGCGTACGCGGCACACAGCAGCCCGGGCATGTCGTCCACCCAGTCCAGGGCGAGCACCCCCGGCACCCTGGCCACCCGCGCCCGCAGCCGCGCGTTGCGCCCGCACAGCACCACCGGCAGATAGCCGGCCCCCGTCAGCAGCCGGGCGGTGGCCTGTGCCCGGGACGCCGCGCCCCAGGCGCCGGCGGACAGCAGCACCGGCGGCCGGCCCGGCGCCCGCCCGGCGAACCGCTCATGCCACCCGGCCGCACCGGGCGCCGACGCGTGGAACTGCGGCGCGACCGCCGGACCGGTCGTCACGGCGGGCCTGCCCAGCGCCCGGCGCACCTCGGCCGCCGCCCCGTCCGTGAGGCACAGGTACCGGTCGTTGCCGGGATGCAGCCACTGCCGGTGCACGGCGAAGTCGACGAGGAAGACGGCGCTCGGCACCCGCAGCGCGCCCCGGGCCCGGAGATGACCGGTGAGCTGTGCCGCCAGGTGGAAGACGGACACCACCACGTCGGCGTCCAGCCGCCGCACCAGGTCCGTCAGACGTTCGGCGGCGAGCCGGGCCAGCGGCACCCCGCTCGGGCGCGGCCCCCCGCCGCCGCGCAGGAACGCGCCGTACACACCGGCGTACACCCAGGGAAAGTGCCGTACCGACGCCTGGTACGAGCGGCGCAGCCCGCCGCCCAGGCCGTACGGCAGCAGCCGCAGCACGTCCGCCACATGCGGCTCGTGGCCGTACGCCGCGGCCCGGCGCGCCAGTTCGGCGGCCACGGTGTCGTGACCGGCCCCCATGCCCGCGCTCAGGATCAGCGGGCGCCGCCGCACGCTCGGCATGGCCTCTTCCGGGGAGGGCACCTCGGCAGGAGTACGCACGGGTTCCGATTCTCCGGTGGGCACCGCCCGCAAACCGCTCACACCGCCACCGTGTCACCGCCGGGACGGGCCCGCGACACGGCACCGGCGTGAGTTGCCCGGAGCGCGCCGGGGTGGATGAATCGGCACTGGAGAGCGAGTGGGCGGCGAGCACGGGAGGAGCCGTGAGGCGGTTGCGGCGCGGCCTGCACCGTGCTTGGGAGTGGCTCAGGGCCGGGGCCCTGTTCGAACACGGCCGTGAGCTGGAACTGATGCACCGGGCCATGGGGTTCGCCACCCTGGCCCTGGTGACGCTGGCACCGCTGCTGATCGTGGTCGCCGCCGCCGATCCCCTGGTGCGGGGCGGCTTCGCCTCGTGGCTCACCGACGGCATGGGCCTGTCCGGCCGCTCCGCCCATGTGATCACCGACGTCATCAGCCCGCCGCGCAACGTCATCGGCACCACCAGCGTCTGGGGCGGTGTCCTGCTGGCCGTCTTCGGTGTGTCCTTCGGCGGCAGCGTGCAGAACGCCTACGAGCGGATCTGGGGCCTGGCCTCCGGCCCCTGGCACCGGGTCTGGCGGCAGGCGACCTGGCTCGTGGTGCTCACCGCCTACCTCTACCAGGAGGTGGCGACCAAGAACGGCCTGCACGGCGGCCAGCGGATCGCCCTGTCCACGATGAGCGGCGTGCTGTTCTTCTGGTGGGGACAGTGGTTCCTGCTCGGCGCCCAGATCCGCTGGCGCTCGCTGTTCCCGGGCGCCGTGGCCACGGTCGTCGGCCTGGCGGGCCTGCGGGCCTTCTCCTACCTCGTCTTCACCCCGCTCATCGTCACCAACGCGCTCAGTTACGGCGCCGTCGGAACCGTGCTCGTGGTGGAGTCCTGGCTCATCGGCGTCGGGTTCGTCATCTACGGCGGCGCCCTGTTCGGCCGCTGGTTCTGCGAACACCACTGGATGCCGCACCACGACGACCGTCCGCAGGACGACGAGGAGCCCGGCTAGGCCATCTGCCGGCGCACCAGCTCGTGCAGCCGGCCCGTGGTGTCGGCGAGCAGCTCGGCCGGGGTGCCCTGCTGGACGACCTTGCCGTCCTCCATCACGATCACCCGGTCGGCGTCCAGGACCGTCGACAGCCGGTGCGCGATGACCACGCGGGTGGCGTTCAGCTTGCGGGTGCTGTCGATGACGATGCGCTGGGTGTCGTTGTCCAGGGCGCTGGTGGCCTCGTCGAAGAACAGGATCCGCGGACGCCGGATCAGGGCCTGGGCGATCATCAGGCGCTGCCGCTGGCCGCCCGAGATCGCACCGTTGCCGGCCACGATGGTGTGCAGGCCCATCGGCATCCGCTTGATGTCCTCCGCGAGCCCCGCCAGCTCCGCCGCCGCCATCGCCTCCTCCGGCGTGTACGGCTCGGTGCCGCAGATGACGTCCAGGATGGAGCCGGTGAACGGCTGCGCGTGCTGCAGCACGACCCCGCACTGGCGGCGCACCGCCGACTGGTCGAGTGCCGCGAGGTCCTGGCCGTCGTACAGGACACTGCCGGAGACCGGCTTGTCGAAGCCGATGAGGAGCCGCAGCAGCGTGGACTTGCCGCAGCCGCTCGGGCCGACGACCGCCACGAACTCGCCCGGCCGGATGGCGAAGGACACGTCGTCCAGGACGAGCGGGCCGTCGTCGGCGTACCGGAGGGACAGCCGTCGGGTCTCGATCGCGCCGGACAGCGGGCCCGGCCGGGTGCTCGACGTGCGCACCTCGGGCGTCGCCTCGAAGACCGGCTTGATCTCCTCGAACAGCGGCAGCGCGGCCACCGCCGACACGAAGGAGCCCGTCAGCTGGGTGACCGAGGTCAGCACCATCGTCACCGAGGTGTTGAAGGTGAGGAAGTCGGCCGCCGACATCGCGCCCTTGGCCGGACCCGCGAGCAGCATGAACATCAGCAGAGTGCACACGGGCAGATAGATCCCGCCGAGCACCGTGGTGAGGTTCTTGATCCGGCCGACCTTCTGCTGCAGCTCCCGGCTGTGCGCGAACTCCCGGGCCCAGGCCGCGTACGCGTAGTTCTCGGCCGCCGCCACCCGCAGCTTGGGCAGGCCCCGCAGGGTCTGGAAAGCCTGGTTGTTCAGCTTGTTGCCGAGCACCACGAGACGCCGCTGCCAGCGCACCTGCCACAGCCCGAGCCCCAGGAACACGGCCGCGATGACGACGAGCATGCCGATCGCCGCCATGGCCATCGACGGGCTGTACCAGAACAGCAGCCCCAGGTTCATCGCGCCGACGGTCACCGACTGCGCGACCACCGGGCCGACGCCCGCCAGCAGCCGGCGGATCGCGCTGATGCCCATCGCGGCACTGGCGAGTTCACCGGTGGAGCGCTGGGTGAAGAACCGGGTGGGCAGCCGCAGCAACCGGTCCCACACGGCCGGCTGCAGCGCCGCCTCGATCCGGCCCTCCAGGCGCAGGATGGACAGGTTCTCCAGCAGCGTGAACGCCGCCGCGACCACCCCGCTCACCATCACCGCCAGGCACACCTGGACGATCAGGCCCGTCTGCGCCGTCGGCACGTACTCGCCGAGCACCTTGCCGGTCGCGACCGGCACCAGCGCGCCGATCGCCACCGTCACCAGGCCCGCGAGCAGCAGCGCGGACAGGTCGCCGCGGGTGCCGCGCAGGCTGAACCGCAGCAGGCCGAACGGCGTCAGGCCCCGGTCGGGCAGCGGCCGGTAGAACATCACCGCGCGCGGCTCGAACTCCTCCGCGTTCGCCTTCTCGACCGGGGTCTCGCGCCCCGTTCCGGGGTGGACGGCGACATAACCGCCGCGCCGCCACAGCAGGGCGACCGGCGCCCCGGACAGCGCCCGGTGCCCGACCAGCGGGCCCACGTTCTCCCGCCACCAGCGCCCCTGCAGCCGTACGGCCCGGGTGCGCACCCGGGAGGCGAGCGCCACCCGCTCCACGGGATCGAGGCGTTCGCTCTCGGTGCCGCTCTGCGCCGGCTCGGCGAGCGTGATCCCGGCCGCCTCGGCGACCAGCTTGCAGGCCGCGTACCCGGCATCCGCGTCGGCCGCCGTCGTCCGGCGGGCCGAGCGCTTGCCGATGGACGCCAGCAGCGTCTGGTCGGCCTGGGCGCGCACCGCCTCACCGGCCTTGATCCCGGCGGCCGCGCGGGTCTCGTGGGTGCGCTCCAGCTGCTCGATCCACCGGTCCAGCGCGGTCAGCAACCGGTACTGCTGGTCCACCATGGACTGCCACAGCGCCGGGTCCATCAGCAGGTCGGCGGCGGCCTCCGCGCCGTACAGCGAGCCGTACTGGACGCTGCCCGGCGGTACCTGCATCCAGAACACGTCGTCGTCGGTGGGCGTGGCCGCCCGCTCCTCCGCCATCGGCGCCTGGAACAGGACGGACAGGCCGCGGCCGACGCCGAGCGCGACCGCGTACTCCAGCGGGCTGGTGGCCGGCGGCACGTACTGGGGGTTGCCGTACTCGTCGTACGACCAGGTCTGGGTGTTCGCGGGCTGGTACAGCTCGCGCAGACTGATCCGGTGCACCACACAGTCCCGCACCGGGCGGGCCACGAGGGTGTGCTGGGGCCCGGCGACCGGGCCGAGCAGCAGCGCGCCCGCCTCCAGCCGGCCCAGGTGGTGCCAGTGGCCCTGCTGGCCGGCGTCCACCGCGAACAGGTCCAGCGCGCCGGCCGCGACCAGCCACAGCACCTGCGGGCCTTCGAGGTCGAGGCGGTTGAAGCCCGCGCCGTCGACCCGCGTGCCCAGGGAGCCCAGGGCGCCGAGCACGAGGTCGCCCTCGTATCCCTCCTGAACGGTCGTCATCTCATCGCTCCCTGACCAGTGCGGCGTACGCGCCACCGCGCGCCACCAGCTCCTCGTGCCGCCCGCGCTCGACGACCGTGCCGTGCTGCAGCACGACGATCTCGTCGCTGTCGCGGACGGTGCTCAGCCGGTGTGCGATCACCACGCAGGCACAGCCGCGCCGGCGCAGGTTGTCCATCACGACCAGTTCGGTCTCCGCGTCCAGCGCGCTGGTCACCTCGTCCAGCACCAGGATGCTGGGCCGGCGCACCAGCGCCCGCGCGATCTCCAGCCGCTGGCGCTGCCCGCCGGAGAAGTTGTGGCCGTCCTGCTCGACCCTGCTGTGGATACCGCCGGGCCGGCGCGTCACCACGTCGTACAGCGCCGCGTCCTTGAGCGCCTCCACCACGGCCTCGTCCGGGATCGACGGGTCCCACAGGGCGATGTTGTCGCGGACCGAGCCCTCGAAGAGGAACACGTCCTGGTCGACGAAGGAGACGGAGGCGGCGAGCGCGCCACGCGGGATGTCCTCGAGGCGGCGGCCGTCGATACGGATCACCCCGTCCCACGGGGTGTACAGGCCCGAGATCAGCCGCGACACCGTGGACTTGCCGCTGCCCGAGCCGCCGACCAGCGCCACCTGCTGCCCGGGGCCCACGGTCAGGTCGAAGCCGGTCAGCAGCGGCTGGTCCAGCGGGCTGTAGCCGAAGGTGACGTTCTCCAGCTCGACGTGCCCCTGCAGCCGGCGCGTGGAGTCGGCGCCGCCGGGGCGGGCGTAGAGCGGGTCGGCCTGGAAGTTCTCCACGTCCTTCAGCCGGGCCACGTCGGCCGCGAAGTCCTGGATGCGGCCCGCCACGCCGTTGAGCCGGGTCAGCGGCGCGGTGAAGCGGGTGACCAGTGCCTGGAAGGCGACCAGCAGACCCACCGAGATATGCCCCTCGACCGCGCGCAGGCCGCCGATCCACAGGATCAGCGCGCTGTTGAAGGTGGCGAGGGTGGGGGCGACCACACCCAGCCAGGCGCTCGGCACGCCGAGCCGCTGCTGTTCCTCCAGCGTGGTGGCGTGCTGCCCCGCCCACTTGCGGAAGTAGCCGTCCTCACCGCCGGTGGCCTTCATCGTCTCGATCAGCTGGAGACCGGTGTACGAGGTGTTGGTCAGCCGTGCCGTGTCGGCCCGGAGCTTCGCCGTACGGGTCGCGCGCAGCCGTACCACCAGCCGCATCGCGACCACGTTCAGCAGGGCCACGCCGATGCCGACGCCCGTCAGCTGCGGGTCGTAGGTGTAGAGCAGCACCGCGTACAGCACGACGACGATGGCGTCCACGCCCGCCGCCGCGAGGTCGCGGGCCAGGGTCTCCGCCACCTGGTCGTTGGACTGCAGGCGCTGCACCAGGTCGGCGGGGGAGCGCTGGGCGAAGAACGTCACCGGCAGCCGCAGCAGATGGCGCAGGAACCGGGCGCTGGAGAGGGTGGAGGAGATGATCCGGCCGTGCAGCAGGTTGGCCTGCTGCAGCCAGGTCAGCGCCAGCGTGAGCAGCACGCAGGTGGCCATCGAGGCGAACAGCACGCCCAGCAGGGAGGTCTGGCCGCCGATGAGGAACGTGTCGATGTAGGTGCGGCTGAGCGCGGGCACCGCGGCGCCGACCGCGACCAGCAGGAGACTGGCCAGGACGGCGGCGGGCAGGGTGCCCGCGGTACCGCGCAGCCGGGCAGGCATCGCGCCGAGCACGCCGGGCTTGCGCCCGCCCTTGGTGAATCCGTCGCCCGGCTCCAGTACCAGCACCACACCGGTGAAGCTGCCGTCGAACTCCTCCATGGGTACGAACCGGCGGCCCTTGGCGGGGTCGTTGATGTGCACGCCCCGGCGGCCGAAGCGGCGGCCCATGCCGTCGAAGACGACGTAGTGGTTGAACTCCCAGAACAGGATGGCCGGTGCCCGTACCTCGGCGAGTGCGGCCAGGTCCATCTGCATGCCCTTGGCGGTGAGGCCGTAACCGCGGGCCGCCTTCAGCAGGTTGGAGGCGCGCGAGCCGTCGCGGGAGACCCCGCAGGCGATACGCAGTTCCTCCAGCGGGACGTGCCGGCCGTAGTGCGCGAGAACCATCGCCAGCGAGGCGGCGCCGCATTCGACGGCCTCCATCTGGAGCACGGTGGGCGTACGGACCGTGCCGCCACGGGGCTTGGGGACCGGCCGTTTGGCCGGGGCGGCGCGTCTGCGGCCGCGTTCCTGCGTGGTGGTCACGGGAGCAGCCAATCGACGGGACGCTGGTCGGCCAGCTTGATGGAACCGGAGGCGAGTGTCATGGAGTCGAGCCGGAACGGCGGTCCGTCGGTGGTGGACCAGCGGTAACCGCTCTTCGTGTCCGGTGAGGCGTCGAGCGCCACCAGGACGGCCACCGGGCGGCCCTTGCGGGTGAACTGCTCGCCGAGCTGGCTGTCGCCGAGGAACGCGGAGATCGACTGGGCGGACTGGGCGGTGCGGTCCACGGACTTCACCCGGCCGCGCAGCACGCCGTACGTCTGCGTCGGCACCGAGGAGACGGTGAGGTCGACCAAGGCGTGCGCAGGGATGGCGGCGGCGTTCTCGGCGGGGACGTACACGGTCGCGTACAGCGGGTCGGAGGCGTGGGCGGCCTTCTCCACGGCGGCGACGTTCGTGCCGGTCTGGATGATCTGCCCGATGGTGGCGGCGAGCGTGGTGACGCGGCCGGCGGCGACCGTGCGGACCACGGAATCGCCCTGACTCGTACGGACTTTGAGGACGGGCGCGTTCGCGGGCAGCCGCTCGCCCTGTCTGGCGAGGACGGCCGTCACCTGGCCGGACACCGGGCTCTGCAGCAGATAGCTGCCCTGCCCGTGGGTGAGGACGGCCGGTGCGCTGACCGTGGAGGCGACCGAGCCGGTCACGGCCCAGACGGAGGCCGCCGCCATGACGACGACGGTGACGCCCAGGGCGAGCCAGCCCTGCGGCCGGGCCAGCCGCACGGGAAGGTCCAGCTCTTCGGGCGACTGGAGCTTGGCGAGGGCCTGTTGGCGGAACTGCACGGGACTTCCCTCACCTGTGGGGGAGACGCTGCTGTTTCAGGGCACCGGCAAGTCCCGGAGCCGAGGGACGGCTCCGGGACTCGACGACGCAAGGCGCGATCAGAGACCGGCGACCAGGTCGGTGACCGGCTGAACGTTCAGGCCGGTGACGCCCTGGACGGTGCCGATGGCGGTGTTGACCACGCCGGAGACCGGGGCGATGCCGTTGACGGCGCCGGTCACGGTGTTGAGGGCGTTCACGGACAGGCCGCCGGAGACGTTGTCCAGCTCGGCGTCCGAGATCTCGACGGTCTCAACCTGGGGGGTGGAGTTCATGGTGGAACTTCCCTTCCTGATGGGTGTTTCACAAGGGGGGAGCGGCCCCCTCTGGGGACAGACGGACGGCCGCGACCGCGGGGGGCCGGGCCCCTGTCTCCAGGAGCCCGCCGCAACCCCGCGATGCGATGGATCAAAGCACGCACGCGGGGCGCGCTTCCAATCAACCAGGGCTCTCACCTGCGCACTTGATGGGCGTGGGGGGTCATCCGTGCAGGCGTGCGCACGCGATGTCGGCGACTCCTTCACATGCGGCACGGCTTCGGTGTGTCCGGCCCCTTGCCTGCCGGGCGGCGAATCCGGCACTCCTCGCCAATGGAGTGCCGGGGGGCGCGCGGATGTGCAGATCCCCGGTCGGCAGTGACTTGGTTGAGTATTCAATGTGTAGATTCCCTGAAGCAGGGATTCCACATCGTGCTCGGAACGGACCGTTACTGATCGGTAGCGGAACGTGTCAGACCAGGATCGCGTACACCGTGCTCGCCCGGGCCGCGAGCGCCCCCGAACCGGCGTCGCTCATCGTGATGTCGGCGAACGCCATCCGGCGGCCCAGCTTCGTCAGCACCGCTTCGATCCGGACATCGGAACCGGTCACCGCCCGCTGGAACGACGTCGACTGCTGAACCGTCGTCATCGGCACGAAGCCGCCCCGCGCGGCGGACACCGCGATCACCGTCGCCGTGTCGGCGGCCGCCATCAGCGCCTGTCCCGACAGCCCGCCGCCCTCCCGGGCCAGCCGCTCGGACCAGGGCAGTCGCAGCACGGCCCGGTCCTCGCCCACCGCCTCGACGGTCAGGGCGAGGTCGAGCACCCACGGGGCGAAGTTCGCGGAGAGGATCTTGTCGGCTTCGGCGGGGGTCATCGTCATATGGGGGATTGTTCCCGGCCGCCCGCCACCACACGCGGAGCATGGCCGATTCGCCCGCCCGGTACGGCTGTTGGGAAACGGAATTGAACACACCGCGCGGCCGGCGCGTACGTACGGCCATCCAGGCGCCCCGAAACGAACTGCCCGTCAGTGGCAGACCCCCGTCCCCAGGAGGTCGAGAAGTTTGAGTCACAAGCGAATGCCCAAGCGCAAGGTCGCGATAGCGGTGGGCGGTGTCGCGGCGCTCGGAGCAGCGGCCATCCTGCTGCCCAACGCCAACGCGTCGCAGGACCACGGCAACCAGGCCGCGGGCGTCACCGGCAGCGCGAAGACCCTGAAGGCCACCCAGGCCTCGAACCTGGCCGCCCAGCTCGAGAAGGCCCTCGGTGACGCCGCCGCCGGCTCGTACTACGACGGCGCCAAGCAGCAGCTGGTCGTCAACGTCGTCAGCGGCGACAACAACGTGATCGCCCAGGCGAAGAAGGCCGGCGCGGTCGTCCGCCAGGTGAAGAACAGCACCCGCGCCCTCAAGAGCGCCGCCGGCACGCTGAAGACCAAGGCGACGATTCCCGGCACCTCCTGGGCCGTGGACCCGCGCACCGACAAGATCCTGGTCACCGCCGACTCCACCGTCACCGGCGCCAAGTGGAACAGACTGCAGTCGACGGTGCAGAGCCTCGGCTCCGGCATGGCGACTCTGAAGAAGTCGGCCGGCAGCTTCAAGACCTTCGTCTCGGGCGGCGACGCCATCTTCTCCCAGACCCAGCAGGGCGGCGTGCGCTGCTCCCTCGGCTTCAACGTCACCGCCTCCGACGGCAGCCCCGCCTTCCTGACGGCCGGTCACTGCGGAGTCGCCGCGAAGGACTGGTCCGACTCCCAGAACGGCCAGCCGATCGCGTCCGTCGACCAGGCCAAGTTCCCCGGCAACGACTTCTCGCTCGTCAAGTACACCGACGCGAACACCCAGGCGCCCAGCGAGGTCAACACCGGCAACGGGCAGACCGTGCAGATCACCCAGGCCGCCGACGCCACCGTCGGCGAGACCGTGTTCCGCATGGGTTCCACCACCGGTCTGCACGACGGCCAGGTCACCGGGCTCGACGCCACCGTCAACTTCGCGAGCGAGACGAACCCCGGCGGCACCGACACCGTCAACGGCCTCATCCAGACCAACGTCTGCGCCGAGCCCGGCGACAGCGGCGGCTCCCTGTTCACCCAGGACGGAGGCGCCGTCGGCCTCACCTCCGGCGGCAGCGGCGACTGCACCAGCGGCGGCGAGACCTTCTTCCAGCCGGTCACCGCGGCCCTGCAGGCCACCGGCGCGACACTCGGCAACGGCGGCAACGGCGGCAACGGCGGCAACGGCGGCAACGGCGGCAACGCGGGCAACGGCGCGGGCGACCAGTCCGGCTCCGCCGACCCGTCCGCCTCCGCCGGTGACCAGTCCGGTGCGGGTGACCAGTCCGGCTCCGCCGACCCGTCCGCCTCCGCCGGTGACCAGTCCGGTGCGGGTGACCAGTCCGGCGCGGCCGACCCGTCCGCCTCGGCGGGTGACCAGTCCGGGAACGGCGTCGGCACCGGCGAGCAGTCCGGCAGCGGGAGCGACCAGTCCGGCGCCGGCTCGCCGAACGACGGGTCGTCCCTGACCAGCACGCGCTGAGCGCTCCGCCGGCAGAGCAGCGACGGGGTGGGTGCCGCGCCGGGCCGTCTTTCGGCAGCGGCACCCTCGTGGCCGGTCGTGCCCACGCGACCGAGCCGCCCGTCCGGAACCCCGCGCCCCGCAGGGGCACCGCCCACCCCTTCTCTCCCCGCCGGCCTCACCCGCGGTTCCGGCCGACGGGGAACGGTCCGGCCCTCCGGCGGGAGGGCCGGACCACCTCACCCGGCCCGCCCGCGCCCGGCCCGGTCGGTCGTGTCGCGTCAGGGCTCGCCGTGGGCCCGCAGCAACAGCACTGCCACGTCGTCCACCCGCTCACCGGTCGCCGCGCCGTGCCGGACGACGTCGTCCGCCAGTTGCTCCAGCGGCCGGTCGCCGGTCTCCGCCAGCAGTTCGCCGAGTCCGGCCAGCGCGTCCTCGATGTCGGTGCCGGGGGCCTCCACCAGACCGTCGGTGTACAGCACGAGCACCGAACCGGGAGCGAGATCCACCTCGGTGGTCGGATACACCGCGGCCGCGTCGATCCCGAGCAGCGGGCCGCCGGCCAGATCCAGCACCCGCACCCGCCCGTCCGGCCGTCTCAGCAGCGGCGGCGGATGTCCCGCCCGAGCCATCACCGCCCGCCCGCGCACCGGGTCCAGCCTCAGATACAGACAACTGGCGAACAGCTCGGCCCCCAGGTCGATCAGGAGCCGGTTGGTGCTGCTCATCACCTCGTGCGGCGCCTGCCCGACCGTGGTGTACGCCCGGACACCGGTACGGATCTGTCCCATCAGGCCCGCCGCGGCCACGTTGTGCCCCTGCACGTCCCCGATCACCGCCGCCGCCAGCGGCAGCGTCGGCACCAGATCGTAGAAGTCGCCGCCGATGTCCATGCCCTGTGTGGCCGGTACATAGCGGGCGGCCGCCTCGATGCCGGGCGGCGGTGCCAGCGAGTGCGGCAGCAGAGCCTGCTGGAGCCCGTGCGCGAGCCGGTTCTTCGCGTCGTAGAGCAGGGCCCGTTCCAGCGCCTGCGCGATCAGCCCGCCGAGAGACGTCAGTACGGCCCGCTCGTCGGCCGGGAAGACATGCGGCTCGGCGTAGGCCAGCACACACGTGCCCACCGGCCGCCCGGACGCGATCAGCGGCAGGTACGCCCAGGCCGCGAAGCCGTCCGGGGACTCGTACCTTCCCGGATACAGCCGCTCCAGCTGCTCCCGGGAGTCGAAGAACGCGGGCACCCCGCTGTGCAGCGCCTGGGTGCCGGGGGTCCGCTCGGTCAGCGGCAGCCCGTGGAACCGCTCCACGGTGTGCTGATCGGGATACCCGCGATGCCCCAGCACGTGCAGCCGGCCGCCCTGCGAGCCGAGGATCATCATCGCCTGGCTGCCCACCGCCGCAGCCACCTCGGTCCAGACCAGCTGCACCACGTCCTGCACCCCGACCGCCTCGGTCAGGGCGCCCGCGAGGCCCAGCACCTGGGAGATCGTCACCAGCCGGGACGGGGACGCGCCCGCCCGCGGTGTCGCGCGCGCCATCTCCGCCACCGCCCGGGCCCGGCTGATCCGCACGCTCAGCCCGGTCGTGCTCGGATACATGCGGAACGACAGCCACTCGCCCGGCGGGCGCAGCGCCACGAACGACGTCACCTGCTGGCTGACCAACGCCCCGCGGTACCGGTCCTCGTACATCGGGTCGTTCAGCCACGGCACCGACACCCACGGCAGCGTGCCGAGCAGTTCCCCGACCGGTCTGCCGAGCAGCTCGGCGGCGGCCGTGTTGAGGAACCCGATCCGGCCGTGCAGATCCAGCGACACCAGCCCGTACGGCAGCCGGGACACCATCCGTGCCGCCTCCACCGAGCCCAGCGTGTCCGCCACGCCCGCCACCGGCTCCGTCATCACGTCGGTCTCGTGTCCGAGCGGCCGGTTGTCCCGCGCGGCCCCCTCCAGCCGCAGCGCCAGCCGGTCACAGGCGGCCCCCAGCTGGTCCCGCTCCGCGTCGGACAACTCCGGCGCATGCGCACCCGGCCAGGTGACGAACACCGCGCCGTACAGCCGGTGCTCCGTCGCCACCGGCAACGCGGCCAGGGAGAACGGGTACGCCAGCACCACCGCGATCCGGGGATAGCGGCGGGCCATCTCCTCCTCGCCGCCCACCCACACCAGCCGCCGCTCGCGTGCCGCGTCGGCGACGGGGATCGGCGCGCTCAGCCCGACCCGCTGCCAGGGCGCCGCGAAGGCACGGGGCATCCCCGCCATCACCGCCATCTCCAGGACCGGCTCGTCGGGCCTGAGCAGATACACCGCGCCGGAGTGCGCGCGCACCGCCTGCATCATCGATACCAGGGCAAGCGACAGCACCGGCTGGACGTCCGGCATCCCGTCGGCCGCCGGTGCCGGTCCCGGGCCCGGTCCGTCGGACACGCCGACCACCTCCTCGTACGGCCGTGTCGCGCATCCCGGGGACAAGATTCCCTCGCGGGGGCGCGCCGCGCGCGGCGAGCGCCCCGGCCGCGGGCCGCGGCCCGCTCGTGGCGGATGCCTCCGGATACCCGCTTCGCCCGTACCCATGCCCGAGTGACGGATGCACGCACGGCGTACGGGCGCCTCATGTGCGCCCCCGCGCACCCTGATGGCCGAATCTGCGCGCCCGCGAACGGTACGGGCGCCCAAGAATGGGCACGCGCTGTCCCATGCCGCGGTCATGGCACGGGCGACGACGATCATCGGGCGTGGGACGACCAAGGGGGCGGGCAGTGATCCGGGTGCTTCTGGTGCACGACGCGTGTCTGGTGCGATCGGTCCTGGCGGAGTGGCTGCGCCGGGAGCCGGGGCTGGACGTGGACGACACGCCGTGGCGGAGTGCCGCCGCCCGGATCCGGTCCTTATGCCCGGACGTCTGCGCGGCGGACCTCGAGTGTACGGACGGGCAGGGGGTGCCGCCGCTCGGCGACCTCTGTCCGCCCGGAACCGGCGGCAGGCCCCCGGCCCTGGTGGTGCTGGCCCAGGCGAACCGCCCGGGGCTGCTGAAGCGGGCCGCCGAGGCGGGCGCGCTCGGCTTCGTCGACAAGGAGGGTTCACCGGACCGGCTGCTGCGTGCCATCCGGTCCGTCGCTCAGCGGGAACGTTTCGTCGACGCCTCGCTGGGCTTCGGCTTCCTCAAGGCGGCCCAGATGCCGCTGACCAGACGCGAGCTGAGCGTGCTCTCGCTCGCGGCCGCGGGCGCCTCGATCGCGGAGATCGCCGGCAGCCTGCACCTGTCCCACGGCACGGTCCGCAACTACATGGCGGCGATCACCCGCAAGACCGGCGCGCGCAACCGGATCGACGCGATCCGCATATCGCAGGGTGAGGGGTGGGTGTGACTAGCCCGGCAGGGGCGCCGGGCCCGCCGTCCAGCCCCCGACCAGGTCCTGGTACAGATCAGAGCCGCGCAGGAGTTCGCCGTGGGTGCCGCAGGCGGTGCGCGCGCCGTCCATGACGAGGATCCGCTCGGCGCGGCGGGCGGAGCTGATCCGGTGAGCGACGACGACCAGTGTCCCGCCCGGGCGCGCCGCGAAGGCCCGTTCGGCGCGCGCTTCCGCCTCCGGGTCCAGATGGCAGGTCGCCTCGTCCAGCAGGGCCAGCGGGGCGGGGGAGAGGTAGGCGCGGGTCAGCGCGATCAGCTGCCGCTCTCCTGCGGACAGCTCCGCCGGGGCGACCGGGGCACCGGGTCCGCCCAGTGTCTCCAGCAGCGGGGTGAGCCCGATCGCTTCGGCGGCGGTGAGGAGTTCGGCCTCCGGCACGGGATCGTCGCGGAAGAGGGCCAGGTTCTCGGCGAGGGTGCCGGTGGTGACGTAGGCCTCCTGCGGGATGAGCACGGTGGCCTGCGGCGCGGGCACGGGACGGCCGTACACACGGATGGTGCCGTGCTGCGGGATGAGCAGCCCGGCGACGAGACCGGTGAGCGTCGACTTGCCGATGCCGCTGGGGCCCACGACGGCCAGGTGAGCACCTTCCGGGAGGGCGAGGTCGAGGCCGTTCAGGACGGGGGTGCTGGCGGGGCCGTAGGCGAAGGTGACGGAGGTGAGGGAGAGGGCTGGCGGGGCGTGCGGTCGTCGTGCCGGCTTCCGCTCGTGGTTCCGTGCGTCGTCCCGTGCGTCGTTCCGTGCGTCTGAGGAGGGGGGAATCGGGGCTTCGCGGTGTCGGGGCGTTCGGGTCAGCCTGCGCAGTACGACCGTCAGGCGGGCGCCGCTGGTGCCGAGGCCGTGGACGAGGGCGTTCAGGGCGGGGAGCAGGGACTGGGTGATGTAGGCGAGCGCGCCGAGCAGGGCGCCCGGGGTGACGCCGTGACCGAGCAGCCAGGGCGCGGTGACCAGCAGCAGTACCGCCGGCAGTTCGCCGCCGACCGCCGGCGCGGCCACGCGGGCGACACTCCAGCGGGCCAGGGCGCGGGCGGCCCGCAGCTCGGCGTCGGTGCGTGCGTCGACGGTGTCGGCGACCCGGTCCTCGGCACCGGCCGCGGTGACGTCGCGCAGCGCCGGGACCAGCGCGCCCAGTTCCTCGGCCAGTGCCTCGTCGGCGGCGAGGAAGGCCTCCTGGCGACGGGCCAGCGGCCTGAGTGTCGCGGCGAACAGGGCCACGCCGGCGAGCAGCGGAGGAAGGACGACCGCGAGGAGCAGCGGGGCCAGCGAGAACAGCCCGATCAGGGCACCGGCGGCGGTGAACAGGAAGGAGCGGGTCACCATCACGACACCGGCGAGTGTGTCCCGGGCGATCTCCACCTGCTGGGTGAGCCCGGACAGCGCACCCGCGTCCGCCTCCCGCACACCGCGCGCGACGACCGCGGTCACCAGCCGGTCCCGGGCCGGCTCGACCAGCGCGGCGACCACGCCGTACACCCGCCCGGTCCCGTACGCCCCGGCACACACGGCGAGCCCCGCGGCCCCCAGCCACAGCAGGCCGGTCCGTGCGTCACCGGCGAGGAACCCGGCGTCCAGGGCCCGCGCGAGGGCGTATCCGACGACGAAGGTCTGTCCCGCCTCCAGCACCGACCAGGCGCCGAGCCGTACCAGCGCCCGCCACCGCTCCCGCAGAAACCGGCGGAGGCCTCGGCCGGACGCGTTCGCCGGGTCCCGGTCGTGGTCCGCCGTGTCCGTCGGGTGCTGGTCCCGGCCGGGCATGTCCGCCGGGTTCCGGCCCGGGGCGGGCGCCTCGGTCGGGTCCTGGTCCCGGCCGGGCGTGGCGGCCGGGTTCCGGTCCGGGCCGGGCGCGCGTGCCGACGTCCCGTCCGGGGTGGCGGCGCCCGCCGACCGGGACTCCCGGTGGGGGGCGTTCGCAGGGTGCTGGTCCCGGCCGGGCGGGTCCGCCGCGTGTCGGTCCCGGTCCGGTACGTCCGGCGCGTCCCGGTCGGTGCCAGACATGTCCGCCAGGTCACGGTTCCGGTCCGGGGCGGGCGTGTGCGGCGGCTGCCTTTCCGGGGCCGGCCTGCCGGTCAGCCTCCCTACCCGTTCCCGCTCGTGTTCGGGCCTGCCCGTCAGCTTTCGTTCCCGCTCCCCACCCGGCATGCCCGTCAACTCCCGTTGCTCGTCCGGACCGCCTCGGGTCGTCTGCCGTCCGGGGCGTGTCGTCGTTCGGTGTTCGTGTGCACGGGTCTGTGCCACCTCGTCCGCGGCCGGGTCTTCGGCGGGCGGACCCGGTCCCTCCGGGCCTCCTTTTCCACCGTCGTCAGCACGCTCCCCTCCCGGCCTCGGCCTCGACACCGCCGTCGGTGTCCCGCGCCATGTCCGCCCCGCACGCGCTCCCCCCGTGCTCCGGACCCGCCCCGAACACCGCCCGGTACTCCGCCTCCCGCCACAGCTCCTGGTGGGTCGCGACCGCCCTGACCCGGCCGGCGTCCAGCCAGGCGACGCGGTCCGCGCGGGCCGCGGTGGTCGCGCGGTGGGCGATCAGCAGGCGGGTGCGGGACGGGTCGGGGGCCAGCAGGGTCCGGGCGATACGGCGTTCCGTGACCGTGTCCAGGCTGGACAGGGCGTCGTCGAGGATCAGCAGCCGGCCGCCGTGGGCGAAGGCGCGGGCGAGGCCGAGGCGTTGGGACTCGCCGCCGGAGCGGGGCGCGTCGGCGGTGCGGGTGGCGTAGCCGTCGGGGAGGCGACGTACGAAGTCGTCGGCGTGGGCCCGCCGGGCGGCCGAGCGGACGGCGGCGGGCGTCGCGGGCGTCGGCCCGAAGGCGATGGTGTCCTCGATGGTCGTACCCGGCAGGGCGGGGCGCTCGAAGGCGTAGGCGACGGCGCGGCGCAGTTCGGCGTGGGCGAGGTCGCCCAGCGGGACGCCGTCCAGCAGGATGTCGCCCGCGTCGGGGTCGGTGAGCCGGCCGGCGAGTTGTGCGAGCAGGGACTTGCCGGCGCCGGAACGGCCGACGACCGCCAGGGTGGTGCCGCCCGGGACGGTCAGGTCGACCCCGTCCAGGACGGCTCGCCCGCCCCGGAGCGCGGTCACCGCCCGCAGTTCCAGCCGGCCGTTGCCGGGCGGCAGCCGGCCGGCGCCGTACTCGGGTGCGGGCTCGCCCCGCACCTCGGCGAGCCGGCCGGTCGCCGCCCGGGCCCGGGCGAGTGTCGCCAGCTGCCCGACCAGCGCGCCGACGCCCGTGGCGAGCGCCGCGTAGCGGGAGGCGGCCAGCACCTCGCCCACCGACAGTCGATGCCGGGCCAGCAGCAGTCCCGCCACGGCCAGTACGGCCAGATTCAGCAGCGGCGCCACGGTCACCGCCCGTGCGGCGGCGCGTCCCTGCACGCGCCACATCTGGTGCCCGGCACGCGACAGTTCGGGCAGCGGCGCCAGGATCCGGGCGGTCTCGCGGTCCTCGACACCCGCGGCCCGGATCGTACGGAATCCGCCGACCGCCTCCGCCAGCGCACCGGCGATCCGGCCCTGCACCCGCTGGTAGTCGGCCACGCACGCCGATGTGTCCCGGGCGAAGGAGCGCAGCAGGAGGGCCAGGACCGGTGCCCCGGCGAGGAACACCGCCGCCAAGTACGGGTCGAGGAGGGCGAGCGCCACCACACCACCGACGGGAGCGGCGAGCGCGGCGAGCAGAGCGGCCAGCGCGCCCGGCGCCGTCCCGGCCTGCGCCGCGTTGCCGACCAGCCGTGCCACCAGATCCCCGGCGCCGAACCTGGCCGCCGCCCGCGGGCCCAGCGCCAGCACGTGCCCGGTGAGGTGCCGGCGCAGCCATGCGGTGGCCTGCGCGTCGGCGGTGCCCGTGAGCACGCTCGCGCAGCCGTCCAGCAGGGCGAGCAGCGCTACGACCCCGGCGCAGCCGCCGATCCAGCGGGCGGCCGGGGCGCGGGCCAGCAGCAGGTCCAGGGTGTGGCCCAGCAGGGCGGGCAGCAGCAGGCCGGCCGCCGTGGCCGCCGTACCCACCGCGCACAGGGCGGCACAGCGGGCGCCGCCCTGGCGCAGCACCGCGCGCGACAGGGCCCGGCCGGCCGCCGGACCGGCGCTGTCGGGGCTGGAGTTCATCGGCTGCGGCCTCGCTCGGCTCGGACGGGAACGGGAAGGCTCCGGACGGCCCCGCCCACACGGGGCGGGGCCGTCCGGAGCCGTGGACTGACCGGCCCGGTCAGAGACAGAGCAGAACGCTCGCCGCGGAGACACAGGAGAGCAGGCTCGCCGTGCTCGCGCCGGTGTGGGTGTACTCGTCGGACTCGAGGGTCTGCAGGTCGAGCAGTGCCATGGTGTTGTCCTTTCCTGGTTGGGGACGGGGGTGGTGCGTCACGGCTTCGTCGGTGCGGAGCCGCGTGTGGGGGCCGCCGGTGGCGGCGCGAGGAAGGGCAGGTGCGCGGTGCGGGCGTCGTCGCGGGCCGCGGCCAGCGCGAGCAGGCAGCCTGCCGTGCCGGTGGCGAGGTCCATGGACAGCCGCATCATCTGGTGCCCGGGGAAGGCCAGTTGGCCCTGGTAGTCCATCGCGAACCAGCCGAGCCCGGCGATCTGCTGCCGCAGCCGTTCTCGGGTGGCGCCCGGCGCGGTGCTGCGGGCGAGGTGCAGGATCATTCCGGCGCGGCCCTGGAAGAGACCCGGCTGGGCGTAGAAACGGGAGGTGGCGGCGGTCAGGATGCCGGCCCGGGCGCGTTCGAACTCCCCGTCGTCCGCGTGCGCCAGGTAGTCGTCGAGGACCAGCCCGATTCCCGCGCTGCCGTCGCCGAGGTAGGGCAGCGTCCGCCAGCCCTCGTCCACCTCCAGGCCGCCGCCCGCCTCCTGGGTCACACAGCAGTCCAGGTCCCGGCGGAGCGCCTCGGCCGCCGCGGTCAGGAAGCGGTCCTCGCCGGTCTGCTCGTACCAGCGCAGGAGGAACAGCGCGGGCCCGGTCGCGCCGCGCAGCAGTCCGGCGCGCCGGCGCGGGGTGTCCGGGAGCGGTTCGGCGAGTCGTCGTACGAGGATGTCGGCGGCCTCGGCGGCGTGTTGCCGCAGGGCCGACTCGCCGGTGGTGTCCGCGAGCCGCCCGAGGACCAGGCCGAGCCCGGCGAGCCCACCCTGCAGGTCGGAGGCGAGACTGCGCCAGTTCTCCCGCAGGACGCCGTCGGTCAGGTCCAACGCCCGCTGCCGGTGGCCGAGTTGGTCGAGCACCAGCGCGACGCCTGCCAGGCCGTCGTACAGGCCGAGCGGGGTGCCGGGCGGCGGTGGGTCGGTGTGGGCCAGCAGCCAGTGCTCGCCCTCGTCGTACCGGCCGGCCCCGGCCGCCTGGAGCGCGTGGAGCACGCCGGCCGCGCCGTGGGCGAGGCCGAGGCCGCCGCCGTCCGAGAACTGGGCGATGTCACCGGGGAAGAGACGGTCGTCGCGTTCCGGCGTGGCGGAGGCGAGGATCGCCTTCACCATCGAGTCCCGGCTGTAGGGCCAGTCGCCGGGCACCACCGGCGGGGCGGGTCTGCTGCGCCGTCCGCCCGCGGTGTCCCGGGTGATCTCCGCAACCGCCTCGTCCAGGAAGGCACGCGGCACGTCCGGGAACTGCTCCGCGATCACCTCGGCGAGGTGCGCGGCCTTGCCCCGGTCCACCACGAACAGCGTGGTGACCGGCAGGAACAGGGCGAGCCGCAGACAGGCCAGGGCATAGCGGTCGACGTCGGGGCCGCGGCGGTCCGGCGGGGCGAAGAAACCGGGGTGGGCGACGGTCTGCCGGGCGTTCGCCTCCGCGGGGGCGGCGGCCTCGAAGTCGATGAGATGCACCGACTGTTCGTCCTCGGCCACCATGATGTTGAAGACGTGCAGGTCGTTGAAGACCAGCCCGCGCGCATGCACCGCGGCCACCGCCTGCTCCACCGCCGCGTTGATCCGCAGCGCCCAAGCCGTGTACGCGGCCACGCCCGCCGGGTCGGGGTCGGCGGTGAGCAGCGGATGCCGCTCGGCGAAGAACGAGTTCAGCGGACGGCCGGCCAGGTGGTCCATGACCAGGAACCGGTGCTCGCCCAGCGTGAACCAGTCCCGTACCTCGGGCACCACACCGGTCCCGGCGACCCGTTCCAGCGCCGCCTTCTCCCGCTCCAGCCGGGCCACCGCGTCCGCGCCGTCGGCGGCCAGCCCCGCGTGCGGCCGGGCCTCCTTCAGCACCACCCGGCACCCGTCCCGGGTGTCGGTGCCGGTGTACACCCCGCCGCCGTTGGAGAAGTGCAGCGCCTTCTCGATGCGGTACGGCAGCTCGCCGACCGTCGTGGTGTTGCGCGCGTCGAGGTGCGGCCGCAGGAACTCCGGCAGCGTCACCCACTCGGGCACCTGGAAGGACGGGGCCCGCCGGTCCGGTACCAGCCGGCCCGTGCCGTCGGCCACCGCCGGGACCAGCGAGCCGCGCTCGTCGACGACGTACCGGCGGGCGAAGGCGCCGTAGCGGACGTAGAGCGGGCCGTCGTGCCACCGCAGGTCGGTGAGGATGTACGGCCCCTCGAAACCCTGCAGCAGCGCGCCCAGTTCCCGCAGCACCTGCTGCAGCTGCTCCTCGTCCGCCGGGTAGACGGTGACGAACTTGCCGCTGGTGTCGCGCCCCGCGTACTTGGCGTTGCGCAGGTGCAGCAGATGCGGGCCGGGCACGAACTTGAACGGGATGCGGCGCGGCACGCAGTAGTCCCAGACGATGTCCGCGATCCGCTCCGCGTTCGCGGCGGTCGCCGAGGAGTGGATCTTCCAGCCCTGGGCCGGCGACGGAAGCGGCGCGCCGTCGGCGTCGACCGGGGTCAGCGTCAGCCAGTCGCCGGAGCGGGCCGCGTGCCAGCCCTCCGGCACGGTGCGACGCGCCGTCGCGTACAGCGCTGCCGGCGCCCCGTCCGCTCCCGGGAGCCGGTCGGGCGTGTCGTAGAAGTGCCCATCGGCGAGCGCGTACACCTCGTACCGCTTGTCCATGCGCCCCAAGCCCTCCCTCGTGTGACCGGAGACGACACTCCCAGGAGTCGGGTGGTCGCGGACAGTCACGTCTGTCACGAGGACACCGTGCGGAACTCATGCGTCAAGATGCGTTCGGCGGCTTTCGAACGGAACGGGCGTACCGGAGAGCACCCGGAGCCCCTCAGGGGCTGCGCCGACGGCCCGTACGCGCTGTAATGGCGAACGTGGTGAGTGAGGGCGCTGCGATCAGCGGAACGCGAACGGCGCCGGAGCGTGCCGAAGCCGCCCTGGAGGCGCTCACCACGGCCCCTGACACCCCGGACCGGCTCCGCCGGGTCCTGGAACAGGCGCTGGTGTTCGCCGGAGCGTCCTTCGCCGGCGTGTACGTCCCCGGCGACGACCCGTCGGAGCTGTTCCTCGCGGAGTCGGCGGGCCTGCCCCGCACCCTGTACGGACTGCGCGACGCCTACCCCGCCGCCAGCGGCACCCCGGTCGCCGAGGCCCACCGCACCGGACGCCCCCGCTGGCTCGGCCCCGAGCAGCTGGCCGGCTCCCCCGAGGCACGGCGCACCCCGTCCCCGGACTTCTCGGTGGCCGCCCTGCCGCTCGGCCCGGCGGGCGGCGGCTGCCTGCTGGTCGTCAGCGAACACCCCGGCGGCTTCGGCACCGACGACCGCGCCTGCCTGGAGCTGATCGCCCGCGCCGTCGCCGTGCCCGTTCCCGCCGCCCCCGCCGGCGACAGCGGCGAGCTGCCGCCGGACGCCTTCAGCCTGGCCGTGGACAGCGGCCGGGTCGAGGTCGGCGACGGGATCCTGCGGCTGTTCGGACTCGCCCGGGACGCCTTCGACGGCCGGGTCGAGACCCTGCTCGGGCTCACCGTGCCCGAGGATCTGCCGGCGCTGATGTCCGTGGTCGAGGCGGACCACATGTCCATCGGCGAGCGCGAGCTGGAGTTCCGTATCCTCCAGCCCTCCGGCGCGCCGAGGTGGCTGCGGCTGCGCGGCCGGCTGCTGCCCGCCGGCGAGGGCCGCTCCGCCCGGCTCGTGGGCACCGTCGCCGACGCCTCCACCCTGCGCACCGGCGTCACCGACGTGACCCGGGTCCAGCGTCTGGCCGCCGCGCTCGCCACCGCCGGCACGGTCAAGGACGTCGGCAACGCCGTCGTCGCCGCCCTGCGCGGGCCGCTGCGGGCCGACCGGATCGCGCTCGCCGAGCTGGAGAACGAACGGCTCGTCGTCACCGTCCTCGACCCGCCCGAACCCGAGGCCTGGCCCGAGGTGTGGCGCAGCGAGTGGCGCACCGAGTGGCCCGAGGCGCCGGTGCGCGCCATGCCCACCCTCGCCGCCGCGCTCCGCGAGGGCCGCGCCCGGATCTGGCCGGCCGGCACCGAGCTGGAACCCGCCCTCGCCGAGGTCGGCCCCGGCGGTCTGGCGGTGCTGCCGCTGCCCGCCGGCGGCCGCATGGCCGGCGCCTGCCTGATCGGCTGGGACCGCCCGCACGACTTCGGCCCCGACGAACGCGCGCTGCTCACCGCCTGCGCCGGCCTCACCGGACAGGCCCTGCTGCGCGCCCACGCCTTCGACGCCGAACACGAACTCGTCGGCATGCTCCAGCGCACCCTGCTGCCGCGCCGCCTGCCCCGGCTGCCCGGCGCGGTCGCCGTCGCCCGGTACCTGCCGACCACGGCCGGCCTGGAGGTCGGCGGCGACTGGTACGACGTCATCCCGCTCGCCGACAACCATGCGGCCCTCGTCATCGGTGACGTCCAGGGGCACAACGCCGGCGCCGCCACCCTGATGGGCCAGATGCGCACCGCGCTGCGCGCCTACGCCGCCGAGGGCCACGCCCCGGACGTGGTCGTGGCGCACGCCAACCGGCTGCTGCTGGACATGGAGACGGACCTGTTCGCGACCTGTGCCTACGTCGACGTCGACATGGAGGAGGGCACCGCCTGGTGCGTGCGCGCCGGCCATCTCCACCCCGTGCTGCGCCGCCCGGACGGCACCGCCGAGGTCGTACGGGCAGAGGGCGGTCCGCCGCTCGGCGTGCTCGCCCAGGCCGACTTCCCGATGACCCCGCTGCGACTGCAGCCCGGCACGGTGATCGCGCTGACCACCGACGGCCTGGTGGAGTCACCGGACGCCGACATCGACGTGGGCCTGGAACGGCTCGCCGCCGAGCTGGCCGCCGGCGACCCGGCGCACCTCGGGCTGGTCGCCGACGCGCTGCTCGCCGGCGCGCACCGCGGCGACGACGTCGCCCTGCTGCTGATGCGCTACGACGGCATGGCCGTACGCCCGCTGCGCGAGAGCTGGACGGTGTGGCGGGTGCCGGAGGCGGTGCGGCACGCCCGCCGCTTCACCCGGCGCACGCTGCGCACCTGGGGCGTCGCGCAGGACACGATGGACGCGGCCCTGCTGGTGGTCTCCGAACTCGTCACCAACGCCCTGGTGCACACCGGCGGGCAGGTCCGCCTCGACCTCACCCTGCTCAACCACCGCCTCCGCCTCGCCGTCGCCGACTCCTCCCCGCGCAGCCCCGTCAAGCCGGCCAGCATCGGCTGGGAAGCCACCGGCGGCCGGGGCATCATCCTGGTCGAGGCGGTGTCGGCGGCCTGGGGCACACTCCCGGTCAGCGGCGGCAAACAGGTCTGGGCAGACCTGGTCCCGGACACCTGACGCCCCCGGCCCCGCACACGAGCACCCCCCGGAACGGGTACCTCGGCCGGGCTGCTCACCGTTTGCGGGGTGTGGAGTGGCTGCCGGGGCCGGGTTGCTCGCGGGGTGTGAGGCGGTCCCCGGGGATCGGGTTGCTCGCGGGGTCCGGGGCTGGCGACCGGGTCCGGAGCTGGGGCCGCTGTGCGGGGCCACCGGCAGGGTCCGAGCTGCTGCCGAGGCCCGGACTCTGGGTGGCTGTGGGGGTTGGGTCTGCTGGCGGGGGTTGGGGTGGCTGTGGGGGTCGGGTCCGCTGGCGGAGGCTGGGGTCGCTGCCGGGCTGGGTCTGCCGCCAGAGGTCTGAGGTCGCTCACGGGGCTGGCAGCGCTCCCGGCGTCTGGGGCCACCGGGCGTCCGGGGCCGCCCGGCGTCTGGGGCCGCCCGGCGGCCGACGGGCGGCCGCCCGCCGGGACCGCGATGACCGACGTGGTCAGTGCCGGTCGCGCCCTTCACCACCCGGCATCCACCTGTCGGGCTCGCGCCGCCCGGTGGCCTTGTGCGGGCCGTCCGGGTGCCTGGGGGCGCCCCGTCCTGCTCGGGGCTCGCACACCGTCGGTCCGGTCTCATCGCGGGCGCTCTCGTGCCTGCCACAGTGCCCTCGCGGGCCGGTCTTGTGGCGCCGTCGGCCTGCCGCAGCAGGTCCTCCCCGGCTACCGGCCCCAGCGGGCAGCCTCCCCCGGCGGCCTCGTACCCCTGTGGCTGCCCCCGTGGGGGCGGCCGTCAGGGTCGACCGTGTGCAGCGTGCCTGGGCTGTCACGGTCGACCGTGTGCAGCGTGCCTGGCCCGGGGGTCGGCTGCCTTGGTCGGTCTTGTGTGGCTGTGCTGACCCGTGGGGGTGGCCGTCAGGGTCGACCGTGTGCAGCGTGCCTGGCCCGGCGGTCGGCCGCCATGGTCGGCCCTGTCGGCTGTGGCTCCCCCGGCAGCCGGCCGCCGCTGTCGGCCTCGTGCACCTGCGGCGCACCCCCGGGTTACCGCCCAGGTGGGCCGCGTACAGCCGTGGCCCCGTCGGCGTGGTCTCGTGTCGGAGGTGACCGCCACACGGGTGCGTTTCGGCAGGTTGGAGAGGCGTATCCGGAACGCGGTGCCTAGGGTCGATTGGTGTGGCACACACCTTCGAGGAACTCGTGCAGAAGCAGCGCGCGGCCGACGCGGCACACGCCACGGTCGAGGAACTGCGCGACACCTACGGCCCGCCGGCCGAGCGGCGGATGACCGGTGCCCAGTCGGGCACGTACGAGACCGCGCTGCGCGCCTGGCGTGACCTGGCCCGGGACGTGCAGACCGCGGTGAGCGAGTACGCCAAGGAGACGGGCCGGCCGCGCCCCGAGGTGGAGACCGAGGTGGCCCGGGCGGCGGCGGAGCCGGAGACCGCATGAGCCGTGTGGGGCGCCGCGCCGAGCGGCTCGCGGACGCCGCGGACGCCCGGCTGCCCGTGTACGAGGGCGGCCCGCTGCTGCGCAAGGCGTTCCCGGACCACTGGTCCTTCCTGCTCGGCGAACTCGCGCTGTACAGCCTGCTGGTGCTGATCCTGACCGGGGTCTGGCTGACCCTGTTCTTCCAGCCGGAGATGCGGGAGGTCGTCTACGCCGGCCGCTATGTGCCGCTGCGCGGGGTGCGCATGTCGGCCGCCTTCGACTCCACCCTGTACATCAGCTTCGACGTGCGCGGCGGACTGCTGATGCGGCAGGCCCATCACTGGGCGGCGCTGGTGTTCGTCGCCGCCATCGGCGTGCACCTGCTGCGCATCTTCTTCACCGGCGCCTTCCGCCGGCCCCGCGAGCTGAACTGGGTGATCGGGGTGACCCTGTTCGCCGTCTCGCTCGCCGAGGGCTTCGCCGGCTACTCGCTCCCCGACGACCTGCTCTCCGGGACCGGACTGCGCATCGCCCAGGGCATCATGCTGTCGCTCCCGGTCGTCGGCACGTACGTGGCCTTCTTCGCCTTCGGCGGCCAGTACCCGGGCCACGACATCATCACCCGCCTGTATCCGCTGCACGTCCTGCTGCTCCCGGGTGCCCTCATCGCCCTGGTCGCCGTGCACCTGATGCTGGTGGTCCACCTCAAGCACACCCAGTGGCGCGGCCCGGGACACACACAGCGCAACGCCGTCGGCAAGCCGTTCTTCCCCCAGTTCACCGGCTCCTCCGGCGGCCTGGCCGTCATCGTCGCCGGCGTGCTGGTGCTGCTGGCGGGCATCGCCCAGATCAACCCGGTGTGGAACTACGGCCCCTACCGCCCCGATCTGGTCTCCACCGCCTCCCAGCCCGACTGGTACGTCGGCTTCCTGGAGGGCGCGCTGCGGCTGGTCCCGGCCTGGGAGACGAACTTCGCGGGCCACACCCTGATGTGGAACGTCCTGCTCCCGGCCGTCGTCCTGCCGGCCCTGCTGTTCGCCGTGCTCTACGCCTATCCGTTCGTGGAACAGCGCCTGACCGGGGAGGGGTGGACCGAGCGGCACCTGTGCGACCGGCCCCGCGAGCGGCCCGTCCGCACCGGGCTCGGCGTGGCGGGCACCGTGTTCTACGGCGTGCTGCTGCTGGCCGGCGGGAACGACGTCATCGCGCAGACCTTCCGCGTCTCCGTCAACGTGATCACCTGGGTGCTGCGCACCGCCCTGATCGTCGCGCCGGTCCTCGCCTTCCTGGTGACCCGGTGGCTGTGCCGGGCCCTGACGGCGGCCGAGAACGAGCGGCTCGCCGAGGGCGTGCCCACGGGTGAGATCCGGCAGAGCATCACCGGCGGCTACGAGGCCGACCACGAGCCGGTGGAGACGTTCCGGCCCGGGGCCCCGCGCAGGCCGCTCACCGCTGCGCGTACTGGAACACCATCCCGAACACCCCGCGTGCCAGAACGCCCAGACCGATGAGGAACAGCCACAGCCCGAAGACCACACCGGTCGCCGTCACCGCGAAACCGAGCGCGGTGACGATCGGCCACGGGCTCTCGTCGGGGAAGAACGCGACCGGCCCGGCGGCGTCCACGACCTCCGCTGCGGTGCGGTCCTGCGCCCGCGCCCCGCGGCGCCGGTACTGGATCAGGCAGAAGAACGCGACCAGTCCGGCCATCCCGCACGCGACGACCAGCGCGACCGTGCCCGCCTCCTCGCCCGCCCACACGCCGTACAGCGCGGCCGAACCGCCGAAGAACAGCGCGACCCCGCCGAAGAGCATCGCCTCCGCCTTCATCGCGCCAGCTCCTCTCCGGCCGGGCTCTCGATCTCCGGATGGTGCAGGTCGAAGGCGGGTGATTCCGAGCGGACCCGGGGCAGCGCCACGAAGTTGTGCCGGGGCGGCGGGCAGGGCGTCGCCCACTCCAGGCCCCGCCCCCACCCCCACGGGTCGTCCACGGTGACCTTCTGCCCCTTCCGGGCGGTACGCCACACGTTGTAGAGGAACGGCAGAGTGGAGACGCCGAGCAGGAAGGCGCCAGCGGACGACAGGGTGTTGAGCAGCGTGAAGCCGTCCTCGGGCAGGTAGTCCGCGTACCGGCGGGGCATGCCGGCCTCACCGAGCCAGTGCTGCACCAGGAAGGTCAGCTGGAACCCCGGGAACAGCAGCCAGAAGTGCAGTTTGCCGAGCCGCTCGTCGAGCATCTTCCCGGTGAACTTGGGCCACCAGAAGTAGAACCCGGCGAACATCGCGAACACCACGGTGCCGAACAGCACGTAGTGCAGGTGCGCCACGATGAAGTAGCTGTCGGTCAGATGGAAGTCGAGCGGCGGCGAGGCGATCAGCACCCCGCTCAGGCCGCCGAGCAGGAACGACACCAGGAAGCCCAGTGACCACAGCATCGGTGTCTCGAACGAGACCGAGCCGTGCCACATCGTGCCGATCCACGCGAAGAACTTGATGCCCGTGGGCACCGCGATGAGGAACGACATGATGGAGAAGAACGGCAGCAGCACCGCGCCGGTGGCGAACATGTGGTGCGCCCACACCACCGCCGACAGCATGGTGATGGCGATCGTCGCCCCGATCATCGGCAGATAGCCGAACAGCGGCTTGCGGGAGAACACCGGAATGACCTCCGAGACGATCCCGAAGAACGGCAGCGCCACGATGTAGACCTCCGGATGCCCGAAGAACCAGAACAGGTGCTGCCACAGCAGCGCGCCGCCGTTCGCCGCGTCGAAGACGTGCGCCCCGAACTTCCGGTCCGCCTCCAGCGCCAGCAGCGCCGCGGTGAGCACCGGGAAGGCGGGCAGGATCAGGATCGAGGTGAACAGCACGTTCCAGGTGAAGATCGGCATCCGGAACATCGTCATGCCCGGCGCCCGCAGCGACAGGATCGTGGCGATGAAGTTCACCGCGGTCAGGGTCGTCGACACGCCCGAGACCACCAGCCCCATCGCCCAGAGGTCCCCTCCCGCGCCGGGGGAGAAGTAGGCACTGTTGAGCGGTGCGTAGGCGAACCAGCCGAACGCCGCCGCCCCGCCGGGCACCAGGAAGCCGGAGACCACCATCAGGCCGCCGAACAGGTACATCCAGTACGACAGCGCGTTCAGCCGGGGGAAGGCCAGGTCGGGCGAACCGATCTGCAGCGGCATCACGGCGTTGGCGAACCCGGCGAACATCGGGGTCGCGAACAGCAGCATCATGATGGTGCCGTGGATCGTGAAGAACTGGTCGTAGCCCTGCTCGCTCAGGAACTGCAGACCCGGCCGGGCGAGTTCCGCGCGCATCCCGAGGGCGAGCAGCCCGGCGAGCAGGAAGAAGCAGAACGCCGTGACCATGTAGAGCCGGCCGATCACCTTGTGGTCGGCGGTGGAGATCCAGCGCAGCAGCGCCCGGCCCGGACGCGGCGCGGGTGCCGTGTAGCGGGCGACGATCTCGTATGTGTCCGGCATTTCGGGTAGTTCCGTCATCGCTGGTGACGCTACTCCCCGCGACCTGCGGCCTCCCGTGCGCCACGCCTCGCACCCGGAGTCGTATCCGCCGCTCGGCTGGGTACCCGGTGCCCATGAACGTCGCCATGTACGTAGCAGCATCGGGTGCCCAGGTGTTCGGGTACGTCCTCATCCTGCTCGCGGGCGTCGCCTGCGTCGCCGGACTGATGTGGGCCTTCCGGCTCGGCTTCAAGGTGCGCGAGAGCGAATCCGCCCCGCCACGACCCGACGAGCAGCCCACGATGCCCTCGTCCGGCCCGGTCCACGAGACCCGCGAGATGCGTGAACCCCACGAGGTGCCCCGGGCCGCCGACGGGAGCGGGCGGCTGACCCCCTACCAGATCGGCAACGTCCGTTCCCGGCGCGCCGCCGACCAGCGCCGCCCGCGCTGGTCGCCCGGTTCCAGCGGGTCCTTCGGCGGCGGAGGCGGCGGCCGCACCTGAGGCGGCCGCCCACTCCCGTGGCCGCCGCGTTTGCGGGCGCGGGGCCGTGGGGACCCGGTGAGGCACAGATCGCACACGGGCCCGCGCGGGGCCGATGGGCTCGCGCCGGCACACCGACGCAGAGGGAAGATGGACGACGTGACCGCGCATCCCAGCGAGAAACCCACCGTGCCCTACGCCGAGACCGGCTGGGCGAAGGCCCGCCGCCGGCGCGGCCGGGGAGTGCGGACCTGTCTTCCCGCGACCCTGGAGCGCGGCTCCGCGCCGCGCCAGGACACAGCCTGCGAGGACACCATCGTGCGGGGCGAGGACTGAGGGTACCGGGAACACGCAGACGGCGGACGCCCCGGCCAACTGCCTTCGGGAGCAGGGCCACACCGTCGCAACGGTCCCTTCACGCGCACGAATATCCGGCCGGAGGCCGGCGAACCGACGACGTGGAGAGCGGCGTCAGCGACGGCCGCAGCCCGACGCCGTTCCGGTACCCGGCATCGCGATCGCCCCCGCGTTCAAGCCGCGCGCCGGCCCGGTACGCCGCAGCCGTCGAGCCCCTACGCCGTCAGCCGCTGAACTCGCCCGAGCGCAGCCGTTCGTAGTGGGCGGAGCAGTCCGCGTAGGAGGGCAGCAGCCCGGACCGCTCGGCCTCGGCCAGCGAGGGCGCCTCCGCGTCCTTGTCCGACAGCACCGGCGTGATCCCCTCCGGCCAGGTGATGCCCAGCGCCGGGTCCAGCGGGTGCACCCCGTGCTCGCGTCCCGGCGCGTACCCGGTCGAGCACAGGTACACCACCGTGGCGTCGTCGGTGAGTGCCATGAAGGCGTGCCCGAGGCCCTCGGCGAGGAACAGCGCGCGCCGGCTGTCGTCGTCCAGCCGTACGGCCTCCCACCGGCCGTAGGCGGGGGAGCCGACGCGGATGTCCACCACCACGTCGAGGACGGCCCCGCGCACACAGGTGACGTACTTGGCCTGGCCGGGCGGTACGTCGGCGAAGTGGATGCCGCGCAGCACCCCCCGCCGGGACACCGAGCAGTTGGCCTGGGCGAGATCGAGGCCGTAGCCGGTGGCCTCGCGGAACTCCGCGCCCCGGTACCACTCGTGGAAGCTGCCCCGGTCGTCCGGGAACACCCCGGGCTCCAGCACCCAGGCATCCCCTATCCCCAGCTGTCGCACGCCTCACGCCTCCCGTGTCGTCATGCTCGAACGCGTTCTCCGTGTTCTCCGTACCCTGTCCGCCAGGCGCCGTGCTCGCACGCAAGCCGCCGCAGCGGCCCTGGCAGCGACCGGCGCGGCAGCGAGGCCACGCAGCCCTCGATGTACGGACCGGGGTCGTACACGGCAACGACGACGCTGACCTTGACCGGCATCCGGCTCCAAGCCCGCCTGTCCGCCGGCCGTCGCCTCCGTGGCACGGTGCGCGTGGCCGCATGCTAACCCGGGCCCCTGCCGCGGTGGGCACGTATCACGCGGCAACGGGCCGGGCCGATCGGTCAGTTGTGGGTCTTGGCGAGCAGCTCCAGGATCTCGGCGGCGGTGCCGCTCTCGCCGAGCCGGGGAAAGATCCGCTGCACGCTGTTGGCGTGCGCCTCGGGGACGGCGTCGGCCATCGCGTCGGTGGCCAGCGTGACGTGGTAGCCGTGGGCGTAGGCGTCCCGGGCGGTGGACTCCACGCCGATGCTGGTGGCGATGCCGGTCAGCACGATCTGGGTGACGCCGCGGCGGCGCAGCTGGACGTCCAGGTCGGTGCCGTGGAAGGCGCTCCAGTTGTGCTTGGTGACACGGATGTCGCCGGCGTGGCCGGACAGCTCCTCGACGAGCACGTCCCAGCCTTCCGGGAAGGCGAGCCCGCGCGCCTGGTGCTCGGTACGGCCGGGGACGGCGTCGGCCCAGTCGGGGGCGAAGGAGACCCGGACCAGGACCACGGGCAGGCTCCGGGACCGGAAGGCCTCGGCCAGTGCGGCGGTGCGGGAGACGACGTCCGCCGCCGCGTGCGGCTGCACGGGCATGCCCACGATGCCGTTCTGCAGGTCGATCGCGACGAGGGCGGTGCGGGGGTCGAGCGTGGTGAGCGACATGGGTCGGTCAGGCCTTTCGAGGGGTGGTCGTCCGTGCGGTGGTGAGCCGGCCGGGCGAGCGGTCCGGCGGGGTGGCCGCCCGCAGCGGGGCGCAGCCGGCCGGCGGCAACGGGGCCGGGGCGTACGGCCCGGCGGTGTCGGCGCGGTGCGGGGGAGAGCCGGCGCGGGCCGTGCGGTTCACCGGACGGCCGGTGGAATCCGGCGGGGAGGGGCGGGGGCCTGCCCGGTGTGTCCGGTGAGCCCCGGTGTCACGGCTGCGACAGCCGTTCCATCAGCTCCAGTGCCCTCAGGACCGTCTGCCGTTCCTCCTCCGTGTAGCGGTCCTGGAAGGCGCGGGCCAGCCACTCCTCGCGGACCTGCCGGTTGCCCTCGACGCGGGCCCGGCCGGCGTCGGTCAGGGTGACCAGCTGGCGGCGGCCGTCGTCGGGGTCGGGGGTGCGCCGGACAAGGCCGTGCCGCTCCAGGGCCGCCAGTGTGGTCGCCATCGACTGCGGGCGTACGCCCTCGGCGGCGGCGAGCGCGCTGGCCGTGGCCGCTCCGTGCTTTCCGGCCAGGGTGAGCGCCGACTCCTGCGACGGGCTCAGGTCGGTGTCCTGCGCGACCTCGCGGATGCGGCGCCGCAGCCGGCTGAACACCACACGCAGATCGCGTGCGGTGCGGGCGGCGGAGTCGGAGATGTCGGCCATGGCGCCCACCCTACGACCGACAGCCGAAACTGTCCACCTCAAACTGTTCAGTTTTGCCTGTCGAATTGCCGGGTACTCGCCCGTCCTCGGACAGGGCAGCACGTCGGTGAACTCAAGGGAGCGCAGATGACCCCTCCGGACATGTCCGGCCTGGAGGCGGCGCTGTGCGACGAGGTGGACGGCGAGGTCCGCTTCGACGCCGGCAGCCGCGGCGCGTACGCCACGGACGGTTCGAACTACCGGCAGGTCCCCCTGGGTGTCGTCGTCCCCCGCACGGTCGAGGCGGGCGCCCGGGCACTGTCGGTGTGCGCACGTTTCGACGCCCCCGTCCTCTCCCGGGGCGGCGGCACCAGCCTGGCGGGACAGTCGACCAACACCGCCGTGGTGATCGACTGGAGCAAGTACTGCACCCGGCTGATCTCACTCGACCCCGAGCGGCGCACCTGCGTGGTGGAGCCCGGGATCGTCCTCGACGAACTCAACCGGCAACTCGCCGGACACAGGCTGCAGTTCGGGCCCAAACCCTCCACCCACAGCCACTGCGCGCTCGGCGGCATGATCGGCAACAACTCCTGCGGCGCCTCCGCGCAGGCCTACGGCAAGACCGTCGACAACGTCCGGCGCCTGGAGATCCTCACCTACGACGGACAGCGCGCCTGGGTCGGCCCCACACCGCCCGACGAGCGCGCCCGGATCATCTCCGGCGGCGGCCGGCTCGCCGAGATCTACGGCGGCCTCGACCGCATCGCAGGCGAGTACCTGCCCGACATCCGCCGCGGCTACCCCAAGATCCCGCGCCGCGTCTCCGGCTACAACCTCGACTCCCTGCTGCCCGAGAACGGCTTCGACGTGGCCAAGGCGCTCGTCGGCAGCGAGGGCACCCTGGTCACCGTCCTGCGCGCCGAACTCGACCTCGTCCCCGTGCCGCCGTACCAGTCGCTGCTCGTCCTCGGCTACGACGACATCTGCGCCGCCGCCGACGACGTGTCCCGCGTGCTGGAGCACTGCTCGCCCAGCCAGCTGGAGGCCCTGGACGGCCGCATGGCCGAGCTGATGCGCGAGGAGGGCGCCTACCTCGACTCCCTCAACGTCCTTCCCGAGGGCGACAGCTGGCTGATGGTGCAGTACAGCGGCGACAGCCAGGACGACGTCGACGAGCAGGCCCACGCCCTGCTCCGGGCGATCGGCCGCGGCGCGAAGGACGCGAACGTCGCCTTCTCCGACGACCCCGAACGCGAACAGAAGATGCTCAGGGCCCGCGAGGCCGGACTCGGCGTCACCGCCCGCCCGCCGGACGACCGGGAGACCTGGGAGGGCTGGGAGGACTCCGCCGTACCGCCCGAACGGCTCGGCGACTACCTGCGGGACCTGAAGGACCTGTTCGAGGAGTTCGACTACGACCACCCGTCGCTGTACGGCCACTTCGGGCAGGGCTGTGTGCACACCCGCATCCCGTTCGGGCTGAAGACCGCCGAGGGCGTGGCCGACTTCCGCCGCTTCGTGGAGCGCGCCGCCGACCTGGTCGCCTCCTACGGCGGCTCCCTGTCCGGCGAGCACGGCGACGGCCAGTCCCGCGGCGAACTGCTCACCCGTATGTTCGGCGAGCGGCTCGTCACCGCCTTCGGCGAGCTGAAGGCGCTCTTCGACCCCACCAACCGGATGAACCCCGGCAAGATCGTCCACCCCCACCCCGTCGACGGCCAGCTGCGGCTCGGGCCGTCCTGGCGGCCGGCGACCCCCGCCACCCACTTCGACTTCCCCGAGGACGCGCACTCCTTCAACCGCGCCGTGATGCGCTGCGTCGGTATCGGCAACTGCCGCAGCCACTCCGGCGGCGTCATGTGCCCCTCCTACCGCGCCACCATGGAGGAGGAGCACTCCACCCGCGGCCGGGCCCGGCTGCTGTTCGAGATGCTCGACGGACACGCCGACTCCGCGATCAAGGACGGCTGGCGCTCCACCGCCGTGCGTGACGCCCTCGACCTGTGCCTGGCCTGCAAGGGCTGCAAGTCCGACTGCCCGACCGGCGTCGACATGGCCACCCTCAAGGCGGAGTTCATGGCCCACCACTACGAGGGCCGGATCCGCCCCATGGCCCACTACTCCATGGGCTACCTGCCGGTGTGGGCCCGGCTCTCGCGGATCGCCCCCGCCCTGGCCAACTCCGCGCTCCACGCGCCCGGCCTGGCCCGCCTCGGCAAACGGCTCGCCGGCATCGACGAGGCCCGCTCGGCACCCGTGTTCGCCGAGGAGTCCTTCGTCCAGTGGTGGCGGACCCGCGACCACGAGGAGCCGGACCCGGCCGACCCGCGCACCGTGGTGCTGTGGCCCGACACCTTCAGCACCTACTTCCACCCCTCCATCGCGAAGTCCGCCGTACGGGTCCTCGAAGACGCGGGCTTCCGGGTCGCCGTCCCCACCGAGCCGGTGTGCTGCGGCCTGACCTGGATCTCCACCGGCCAACTCCCCGTCGCCAAGAAGGTGCTGACCCGCACCCTCGGCGTGCTGCGCCCCTACCTGGAGGCGGGCACCCCCGTCATCGGCCTCGAACCGTCCTGCACGGCCGTCTTCCGCACCGACGCCCCCGAGCTGATGCCCGCCGACCAGGACGTGCAGCGACTGGCCGGGCAGGTCCGCACCTTCGCCGAACAGCTCGTCCACCACGCCCCCGACGACTGGCGGCCACCACAGCTCGCCCGGCAGGCGACCGTGCAGACCCACTGCCACCAGCACGCCATCATGAAGTTCGACGCCGACCGCGAACTGATGCGCCGCGCCCACCTGGACGCCGAGGTCCTCGACGAGGGCTGCTGCGGGCTCGCCGGCAACTTCGGCTTCGAACGCGGCCACCACGACGTCTCCCTGGCCGTCGCCGAACAGGGCGTCCTGCCCGCCGTACGCGCCGCGGCGCCCGACAGCCTGGTCCTCGCCGACGGCTTCAGCTGCCGCACCCAGATCGAGGAGGGCGGCACCGGCCGCCGCGCCCTGCACCTCGCCGAGGTGCTCGCGCTCGGCCTGGACGGCAACCTGCCCAGCGACCATCCGGAACGCCTGGCCGACCGCCCGCCCGAACCCTCGCGCACGGCCCGCTGGGCGACGACCGCCGCCGCGGCGGCCCTCCCGGCGGGCGTCGCGCTGGGGCTGCGGCTGGTCCGGCGCCGGAGCCGAGGAGCCGCATGAGCGACCAGCCGACCGTCGACGCCCTCGCGACCGCCGTCTACACCGTCCCCACCGACGCCCCCGAGGCGGACGGCACCCTCGCCTGGGACAAGACCACCCTCGTCCTGGTCACCGTCCGCTCCGGCACCACCACCGGCCTCGGCTACACCTACGCCCCGGCCGCCGCCGCCCACGTCGTCCGCGAACTCCTCACCGGCACCGTCACCGGCCTGAGCGCGCTCGACGTGCCCCGCGCCAACGAGCGGATGTGCCGGGCCGTACGCAACGCCGGACTGCCCGGCGTCGCCGCCCAGGCGATCGCCGCCGTCGACATCGCCCTGTGGGACCTCAAGGCCCGTCTGCTCGGCCTGCCCCTGGCCGCCCTGCTCGGCGCCGCCCGCGACGACGTGCCCGTCTACGGCAGCGGCGGCTTCACCACCTACGACGCCGCACGCCAGGACCGCCAGCTGCGCGGCTGGGCCGAGGACGAGGGCATCCCCCGCGTCAAGATCAAGATCGGTGAGTCGTGGGGCAGCCGCGAGTCCCGCGACCTCGAACGGGTGGCCCGCGCCCGGGCCAGCGTCGGCGACACGGCCGAGCTGTACGTGGACGCCAACGGCGGCTACACCGGCGGACAGGCCCTGCGCATCGGCGCCGCGCTCCCCGACCACGGCGTGACCTGGTACGAGGAACCGGTCTCGTCCGACCACCTCACCCTGCTCGCGGACCTCCGCGGCCGCCTCCCCATGGACGTCACCGCCGGCGAGTACGGCTACACGCTGCCGTACTTCGAGCACATGCTGGCCGCCCACGCGGTCGACTGCCTCCAGGCGGACGTCACCCGCTGCGCCGGCATCACCGTCTGGCTGCGCGCCGCCGCACTCGCCCACGCCCGCGGGCTCGACATCTCCGGGCACTGCGCGCCCCACGCCCACGCGCACGTGGCCGCCGCCGTACCCAACCTGCGCCACCTGGAGTGGTTCCACGACCACGTCCGCATCGAACGGCTCCTGTTCAACGGCGTCCTCGACCCCGGCGGCGGCACCATCACCCCCGGCGCCGACGGAGCACCCGGGCTGGGCCTGACCCTGGCCGAGGAGCGGGCGGAGAAGTACCGAACGGAGTAGGAGGAGAGAGGAACATGCCCCCCACCGTCGTCATCACCGGCGCCAGCGCCGGAATCGGCCGTGCCACGGCCCGCCTGTACGCCCGGCGCGGCGCGAACGTCGTGCTGGTCGCCCGCGGCGAGGGCGGCCTGGCGGCGGCGGCCGACGAGGTCGCGGCGCTCGGCGGACGCCCCCTCGTGCGGCCGGCCGACGTGACCGACGCGGCCCGGGTGGAGGCCGTCGCCGAGGCCGCCGAGAAGGAGTTCGGCCCCATCGACATCTGGATCAACTGCGCCTTCTCGTCGGTGTTCGCGCCGTTCGACGAGATCACCCCAGAGGAATTCCGGCGGATCACCGACGTCACCTACCTCGGCTTCGTCAACGGAACCCGCTCCGCCCTCAAGCGCATGCTGCCCCGCGACCGCGGCACGATCGTGCAGGTCGGCTCCGCGCTCGGGGAGCGGTCCATCCCGCTGCAGTCGGCGTACTGCGGCGCCAAGCACGCCATCAACGGCTTCACCTCCTCGCTGCGCACGGAGCTGCTGCACCGCGGCAGCAACGTCCACGTCACCACCGTCCAGATGCCCGCCGTCAACACGCCCCAGTTCGAATGGGTGCGCTCCCGGCTGTCCGCACACCCCATGCCGGTCCCGCCGATCTACCAGCCGGAGGTCGCCGCGCGTGGGGTGCTGTACGCGGCCGATCACCCGCGCCGCAAGCAGTACTACGTCGGCGCCAGCACCGTGGCCACCATCTGGGCCAACCGGCTCGTCCCGGCCCTGCTCGACCGCTACCTGGCCCGCACCGGCTTCGACTCCCAGCAGACCGACCGCATCCCGCCGGCCGGCCTGGACAACCTTTTCGAACCGGTGGACAGCGAGCCGTCCGAGGACCAGGGCGCCCACGGCTCCTTCGACGACAGCGCCCACGCCCGCTCCTGGCAGGAAACCCTGGCCCGGCACCCCGCCGCCACCGCCCTCGGCGCCGGCGCCGCCGTACTCGGCGCGGTCGGCGGCCTGCGCCGGCTGACCTCCCGGACGGCCTAGGCTGGCCAGGTGCGTCTGCTGCTCATGTCCGACACGCATCTGCCCAAGCGCGCCAAGCGGCTCCCCGAGCCGCTGCTGGCCGAACTCCCGCGCGCGGACGTCGTGTTCCACGCCGGGGACTGGGTCGACACCGCCACCCTCGACCTGCTGGAGAGCCGCAGCCGCCGGCTCATCGCGGTCCACGGCAACAACGACGGCCCCGAGCTGCGCGCCCGGCTCCCCGAGGTGGCGTACGCCGAACTGGACGGGCTGCGCTTCGGCGTCGTGCACGAGACCGGCCCCGCCCAGGGCCGCGAGGCCCGCTGCGCCGCCCGCTTCCCCGACCTCGACGTCCTGGTCTTCGGCCACAGCCACATCCCCTGGGACACCACCGCCCCGACCGGCCTGCGCCTGCTCAACCCCGGATCACCCACCGACCGGCGCCGCCAGCCCCACTGCACCTACCTGACCGCGCACCTCAGCGGCGGCACGCTCACCGAGGTGACCCTGCACCGGCTCCCGCAGCGGTAGTGGCCCATGACATGATCACCGGGTGACCACCAGCCCCGGCATACCCGACGTCGTGCCCGCCGGCCGGCTCGCCGCCGGCACGCAGCCCGTGCTGGCACTGCCCGGCGGCCTGGAACTGCGGCCCTGGCGCCTCGACGACGCCGACGCCGACGCCCTGCACACCGCGGGGCAGGACCCGGCGATCAGCCACTGGAACCTCTTCTCCGTCGGCAGCCGTGCCGAGGCCCGCGCCCGGATCGAGCGGCTGCACGCGCGCCGTCGGGCCGAGACCGGGGTGATCTGGGCCGTCGCCCCGCTCGGCGGCGCGGCCGTCGGGCTCGCCGGTCTCAACGACGTCGACCTGGCGGGCGGCACCGCCGAGGTCGTCTACTGGGTGCTGCCCGGCGCCCGCGGCGGCGGCGTCGCGGTCGCGGCGACCCGGAGGCTCAGCCGCTGGGCCCTGGACGACCTGGGCCTGCACCGGCTCGTCCTGTGCCACTCGACGGCCAACCCCGCCTCCTGCCGGGTGGCCGAGAAGGCCGGGTACACCGCCGAGGGCACCCAGCGCAGCGCCCTGTTGCACGCCGACGGCTGGCACGACCAGCATGTCCACGCTCGCCTGGCCCAGGACCCCGAGTAGCGCACCCGGGGGATTGTCCGTGCCGGGTGGTACCCGTGGGGGTAGGGCTCACACACCGGCAACCCTCCTGCGGAGCGCGGTGCGGCCCGCCTCCCGCGCCGGTTCCCCGTACACCGTGCTCGCCCTGCTGACCCGGGCCACGGCCCACTCCGGCCTCGCCCTGCTCTTCCCCGCGTTCCCTGCTGCGGGGGCGGGGCGTCGGGCTGCTCACCCCGGCCGTGGTGGCCGCAGCCATCGCCGCCGTGCCGGGTGAGCGGGACCGCGCCGTCAACAACACCGCACGGCAGACCGGCGGGGCGGTCGGCATCGCGGCCGCCGGGGCGATGGCCGGCCCGCCGGCGGACCAGCACCGGTCCCTCTCCGGCTTCCACGCGGTGGCCCTCGGCTCCGCCGCGCTGTACGTGGCCGCCGCGGTCCTTGCCCTGGCCCTGTTGCCGGGGGCGTTGCCCGGCAGCCGGCGGGACGCCTAGGGGGTCCTTTGGATCATCCCGGCGTCGCGGGGTCCGGTCCGTACCGTTCGTCACGGCCGGCCTGATCCAAACGACACCCCCTACCGGTCCGCCCCGAAGCGGCCGTCGGCGGGACCGACTGCGGCCGGTCGCGCCCACGCGGCGCAGCCGCCACCCCGGCACCGTCCCGCGCCCCCAGGGGCGCTGCCGTCACCGGCGCCGAGCGGCGTGCCTGTGCCGGCGGCCCCGTAGGAGCCGCCTCGCCGCCCACGCCAGCGCGGCCACCGCTGCGGCCAGGCCCGCCGCCCGCTTGGCCACCGGCAGCCCCGCCGTGCGCAGGAGGTCGAGCGGTTCCGGCTCGGTCTCCGCCCGCTCCCGCGGCTGCTCCTCCGCGGCGGCCGGTGCCGGTGCCTGCTCGGCCAGCCGGTCCGCCAGGCAGGCGGCGAACTGGCTCACCAGGCGGTCGCCCACCTCGGCCAGCACGCCCCGCCCGAACTGCGCCGGGCGGCCGGTCACCGTCAGGTCGGTCCGCACCGACACCGCCGTCCCGCTGTCGCGTGCGGTCAGCGTGCCGGTGACCGTCGCGCGGGCCGTGCCCTGCCCCCGGGTCTCCCGGCCGCTCGCCACGAGCACCATCCGGTGCGCCGCCGCGTCCTGTTCCTCGAAGACCGCCGTGCCCCGGTAGGCGACGGTGACCGGGCCGACCCGGACCTTCACCGAGCCGGTCACGGTCTTGCCGTCGTAGTCCTCCACCACCGCGCCCGGCAGACAGGGCGCGACCCGTTCGATGTCGAGAAGCGCGTGCCAGGCGTCGTCGACCGGGACGGGGACGGTGAACTCGTGGTGCAGCTCCATGGCGTGCTCCTTCAGGACGCGCCTGACCGGACGCGTCAGACGGGAGTCGGGTGGATCGCCCCGGCGGTCGTCGTCAGGGGCGCGCCGCTGCCGCCCCAGCGCAGGGCGACGATCTCGGCGGCGACGGACACGGCGACCTCCTCGGGCGTACGGGCCCCGAGGTCGAGCCCGAGCGGCGAGCGCAGCCGGGACAGCTCGGCCTCGGTCAGACCTGCCTCCGAGAGCCGTTCGCGGCGCTCCTCGTGGGTATGGCGGCTGCCCATCGCCCCGATGTAGGCGGCCGGGCGGCGCAGCGCCTCCTCCAGCAGCGGCACGTCGAACTTCGGGTCGTGGGTGAGGACGCAGATCACCGTACGGTCGTCGGTGCTCGTGCCCGCGAGATAGCGGTGCGGCCAGTCGACCACGACCTCGACGCCCGCCGGGAAGCGCTTGGGTGTGGCGAAGACGGGGCGGGCGTCGCACACGGTGACCCGGTAGCCGAGGAAGTCGCCGATGCGCGCGACCGCGGCCGCGTAGTCGATCGCGCCGAACACCAGCATGCGCGGCGGTGGCGCGAACGACTGCAGGAACACGGTCACGGCGTCCTCGCGGCGCTCACCGCGCGGACCGTAGTGCCGCAGGAGCGAGGCGCCGACCGCGAGTTCGCCGCGTGCGTCGGCGGTGACGGCGACATCCAGGCCGCTCGCGCCGAGCGTGCCCGCCGCACGGTCCGGCCAGACCGCGAGCGTGGCGCCGCGCGGCGCCGGCCCGTCCACCACCGTGGCCACGGTCACCGGCCCGCCCGCGGCGACCGACGCGGCGACCGCCCCGAACGCCGGGTCCGACTCGGGCGTCACGGGCCGTACCAGCAGGGTGATCTCGCCGCCGCAGGTGAGCCCGACCGCGAACGCGTCCTCGTCGCTGTACCCGAACGTCTGGAGGCGGGGCTCCCCGCTCGCCACCACCTCCTGGGCGAGTTCGAACACCGCGCCCTCGACACAGCCCCCGGACACGCTCCCCACGACCTCGTCGTCGGGGCCCACCGCCATGGCGGCACCCGGTCCGCGCGGCGCGCTGCGGCTGACCGCGACGACCGTGGCCAGCCCGAACGGAACACCGGCCGCATGCCAGCGCGCCAGCGCCGGCAGGATCTCACGCACCATCCACTCCTCTCACCGGCCCGGCACCGGCCCGGGCGCCGCGCACCACCGCCGCGAGCCGCTCCAGCGCCGCCAGACTGTGCCCCTCGACGAAGGCGTCCACGCTCGGCAGCGCCGCCGCCATCCCCGCGGCCAGCGGGGCGTAACCCGGGCGGGCCTTACGGGGGTTCGCCCACACCACCTGGTGCGCCAGGGCGTGCAGGCGGCGCATCTGCTGCCCCAGCAGCTCCGGATCGCCGCGCTCCCAGCCGTCCGAGAGCAGCACGACGATCGCCCCGCGGGCCATCCCGCGCTGCCCCCAGCGGTTCAGGAACTCGCGCACCAGCTCGCCCAGCCGGGTACCGCCGCGCCAGTCGGGCACGGCGGCCGCGACGGCCGCCATCGCCAGGTCGGGGTCGCGGTGCGAGAGTTCGCGGGTCACCCGGGTCAGCCGCGTGCCGACGGTGAACACCTCCGTGCGGCCCGCGCGCACCGCCGCGTGTGCGAACCGCAGCAACGCGTCGGCGTACGGCGCCATCGAGCCGCTCACGTCGACGAGCAGCACCACCCGGCGGGGCCGCTCCACCCGCGTGTGCCGCCGCAACCGGGCCGGCTCCCCGCCCCGTCGCAGCAACTCCCTTACGGTACGGCGCGGATCGACCTCGCCGCGCCGGGCCGGCCTGCGCCGCGCCGAGCGCCGGGTCTGCCCGTGCAGCGCGAACGCGGCCAGCAGACGCCGCAGTTGGGCACGCTCGGCGGCGTCCAGCTCACCGACGTCACGGTGCCGCAGGACTTCGGCCGGGCTCGCGAGCGCGGCGACCGGCGGTCCCGCCGGCTCCCCCTCGCCCGGCGCCGACGGGCCGTGGGGTGCCTGCCGGGCGACGAGCCGCAGCCGGGGCGGGGGAGCGGCGCGCACCGGGCGCGCGGCGCGCCCGCCGGAGGGCCCGAAGTACGCGGCGAACACCCGCTCGTACCGCTCCAGATCGTCGTGCCCGCCGCACAGGGTGGCCCGCCCCGCCCAGTACACGTCCGCGCGCATCCCGGGCCGCAGGGCGCTCACGGCGCGCAGGAACGCGTACAGACGCTCGCTGCTCGCGTCGACGCCCGCCGCCCGCAGCGCCCGCACAAACCCGAGCAGCACGGCATCCGCCCCGAGCGGCTCCCCACCCACCCCCAGCCGCCCGGCGCCTCTCCCGTGCGGTTCGGCATCTGCTCCGGGCGGGCCCGCGCCTGCGCCTGCTCCTGGTGGTCCGGCGTCCGTCTCGTGCTGTCCGGCGTGTGGTCCGGGTGGGTCGGCATCCGCCTCCTGCCGCCCGGTGTCCGCGGTGAGCGGGTGGGGGCCTGTCTCGTGTGGTCCGGCGTACGTCTTGCGCTGTTCGGTGCCGGCCCCGGACGGGTCGGCGTCCGTCTGGTTCCACTTGGTGTCGTCTTCGGGCCGTCGGGTGTCTGCCGCGGGCGGGTGAGGATCCGCCTCGGGTGGGCCAGGGTTTGCCCCGGGCCGTTCGGTGTCTGCCTGGGGTGGGCCAGTGTCTGTCTCGTTCCGGTCGGCGTCTGGGCCGGGCCGTCCGGCGTCCGCCCCCGGTGGGTCGGCGGTTGGCTTCCGGCGTGCTGATCGTCCCGCGTCCGGACCCGGGCCGTGGCCGGCCGGGTCGAGTCGTTCGGCGGCCGTCTTCTCCCGAGCGGTGTCCGACCCCAGCAGCTCCGCGGGGCCGGGCTCCCGTCGTGAGTGCGTGCCGAAGGACCCGGCGTCCGCTGCGGGCGGCGGGTTCGCGCCGCTCCCGGTCGTGGTCACCGCCCTCACCCGCCCCGGGCCGCGAGGACCGCCGCGAGATCGAGCCCCCGCGCCCGGTCCGTGTCCTCCCGGTACTTCAGCACCGAGCCCAGTGTGGCCACCGCCAGCTCCGCGTCCACCTCGCTCGCCCCCAGCGCGTCCAGGGCCTCGGCCCAGTCCAGCGTCTCGGCGACACCCGGCGGTTTCAGCAGGTCCGCGCCCCGCAGCGCCTGCACCAGCGCCGTGACCTGCTCGGCCAGCCGCGCCGACACCCCGGGCAACCGGCGCCGCACGATGGCCAGTTCGCGGGCGAAGGAGGGATGGTCGAACCAGTGGTAGAGGCACCGCCGCTTCAGCGCGTCGTGCACCTCGCGGGTGCGGTTGGAGGTCAGGACGGCGACCGGCGGATCCTCGGCGCGCAGCGTGCCCAGCTCCGGGATGGTGACCGAGTACTCGGACAGCAGCTCCAGCAGGAACGCCTCGAACTCGTCGTCGGCCCGGTCGATCTCGTCGACCAGCAGCACCGACGGCTGGGTCTGCAGGGCCCGCAGCAACGGCCGTGCGATCAGGAAGCGCCGGTCGTACAGCTCGCTCTCCAGCCGGTCCGCGTCCGTCACCCCGGCCGCCTCGGCCGCTCTCAGATGCAGCAGCTGCCGCGGGAAGTCCCAGTCGTACAGGGCCTGCGAGGCGTCGATGCCCTCGTGGCACTGGAGCCGGATGAGCGGCGCGCCGAGCGCCTCGGCGAGGGCGGCGGCGAGCGCGGTCTTGCCCACGCCCGCGTCGCCCTCGCAGAACAGCGGCCGGTGCAGTCTCAGGGCCAGGAAGCAGGTGACGGCCAGCCCTTCGTCGACGAGGTACCCCGTCTCCTCCAGGCGGGCCCGCACCTGCTCCGGGTCGTCCATCCGGGGAATGGGCGCTCACCCCATTCCGGTCGCTGTCAGCACCGCCCGCCTGGTCAGCACCCGTGCCAGGTGCTGCCGGTATTCGGGCGAGGCGGACAGGTCCTGCGACGGCCGGGTGCCCTCGGCCGCCGCCTCGGCGGCCCGGGCCACGGCCGCGGAGCCGTCGGCACCGGCCAGCTCCCGTTCGGCCGTGGTGGCCCGCAGTGGGGTCGCGCCCATGTTGGTCAGCCCGATGCGGGCCTCGGCGACGCTCCCGTCGGCACACCGGACCAGCGCGGCGACGCCGACGATGGCCCAGGACTGGGCGACGGGGTGGAACTTCTCGTAGTGGAAGCCCCAGCCGTCCCGCTTCGGGATCCGCACCTCCGTCAGCAGTTCGTCGGGTGCGAGCGCGGACTGGAGGTAGTCGACGAAGAACTCGCGGGCCGGGATCGTGCGCCGCCCGCCCGGGCCGGCCACGACCAGCTCGGCGTCCAGGGCCAGCGCCACGGCGGGCAGGTCCCCGGCCGGGTCGGCGTGGGCCAGTGAGCCGCCGAGGGTGCCCCGGTGCCGTACGGCCGGGTCGGCCACCGTGGCCGTGGCCTGCGCCAGCAGCCCGGCGTGCGCGCGTACCAGCGGGTCGTGGACCACCTCGTGGTGCGTGGTCAGCGCGCCGATGACGAGCGCGTCACCGTCCTCGCGGACCCCGCGCAGTTCGGGGATCCGGCCGACGTCCACGACCAGTTCCGGGAAGGCCAGCCGCAGCCGCAGCAGCGGCAGCAGGCTCTGCCCGCCGGCCAGCACCTTCGCCTCCTCGCCCGCGTCGGCGAGCGCGCGGACCGCCTCGTCCACGCTCGTGGGGCGGGTGTACTCGAACGCGGGGGGAATCATGCCGAACCCTCCTCACCCGGCTGGCCGTACTGGCCCAGCTCGCCGGACTGCGCGGCCTGGCCGGACTGCCCGGACTGGGCCGGACCGGTGCCGCCGGTCCCGCCGGCCGCGGTGGCCCCGCCGGACCGTGCCTCCTGGATGGCCTGCCACACCCGGTGCGGCGAGCACGGCATCCGTACGTCCCGCACGCCCAGGGGCCTGAGCGCGTCCACGACGGCGTTGACCACGGCGGGTGTCGAGGCGATCGTGCCGGCCTCCCCGACTCCCTTGACCCCGAGGGCGTTCGAGGCCGCCGGTGTCTCGGTCCGGTCGGTCGTGAACTCCGGCAGGTCGGCCGCTGACGGTACGAGGTAGTCGGCCATGGTGCCGGAGACGAGGTTGCCCTCGGCGTCGTACACGGCCTCCTCGTAGAGTGCCTGCGCGATGCCCTGCGCGAGTCCGCCGTGCACCTGCCCCTCGACGATCATCGGGTTGACGACATGGCCCACGTCGTCGACGCTGACGTACGACCGGATCGTCGTCTTCCCGGTCTCCGTGTCGACCTCGACCGCGCACAGGTGGGTGCCGTGCGGGTAGGAGAAGTTCTCCGGGTCCACGACGTGCTCGGCGTTGATGGTGGGCTCGACGCCGTCGGGCAGGTCGTGGTTGGTGAACGTCTCGAAGGCGATCTCCTGGATGGTCTTGCGTGCCTCCGGCGAGCCCTTGACGGAGAACACCCCGTCCCGGAAGTCCAGGTCCTGCTCGCTCGCCTCCAGCAGGTGGGCGGCGACCTTCCGGGCCTTCTCGACGACCGACGTCGCCGCCCGGTGCACGGCCTCGCCGCCCACGGCCAGCGACCGTGAGCCGTAGGTGTCCATACCCTGCGGGGCGGCCTTGGTGTCGCCGTGCACCACCTCGATGTCGTCGAAGGGCACCCCGAGCACGTCGGCGGCGATCTGGCTCCAGCAGGTCTCGTGGCTCTGCCCGTGCGGGCTGGTGCCGGTGACCACCTCGACCTTGCCGGTGGGCAGCATGCGGATGCTCGCCGCCTCCCAGCCGCCGGCCCCGTACCGCAGGTCGCGCAGCACCCGGCTCGGTGCCAGCCCGCACATCTCCGTGAAGGTCGACACGCCGATGCCGAGGCGTACGGTGTCGCCGCGTTCGTTGCGCCGGCGCTGCTCGGCGCGCAGGCCGTCGTAGCCGAACAGGGCGAGCGCCTTCTCGGTGGCCGCCTCGTAGTTGCCGCTGTCGTAGGTCAGTCCGGCGACCGTGGTGTACGGGAACTCCTCGTGCCGGATCCAGTTCCGGCGCCGTACCTCCACCGGGTCCAGGCCCAGTTCGACGGCCAGCTCGTCCATGGTCCGCTCGATGGCGAACGTGGCCTCCGGGCGTCCGGCGCCGCGGTAGGCGTCGGTGGGGGTGCGGGTGGTGAACACGCCGGTGCAGGTGAACGCGTAGGCGTCCATCTTGTAGATCGCCGGGTACATGAAGGCGCCGAGGATCGGGATGCCGGGGGTGACCAGCATCAGGTAGGCGCCCATGTCGGCGAGGAGGTCCACCTTCAGGCCCAGCAGGCGTCCCTCGCGGGTGGCGGCGATCTCGATGTCCTGGATCATGCCGCGGCCGTGGTGGGTGGCGAGGTAGCCCTCGGAGCGGGACTCGGTCCACTTCACCGGCCGGCCGAGCCTGCGCGCCACGGCCAGCGCCAGCACCTCCTCGCCGTACACCTGGAGCTTGGAGCCGAAGCCGCCGCCCACGTCCGGGGCGATCACGCGGAGCTTGTGCTCGGGGATCCCGGTGACCGTCGCCAGCATGATCCGCAGGATGTGCGGGATCTGCGTCGCCGAGTACACCGTGTACTCGCCGGAGGCGGCGAGCGGGGTGACGACGACCGCGCGCGGCTCCATGGCGTTGGGGATCAGCCGCTGCTGGTGGTAGCGGCGCTTCAGCGTCACCTCGGCGCGTTCCCGTACCGCGTCGAAGCTCTCGCCGGTGGCCAGCGGCCAGGTGTAGCAGCGGTTGGTGCCCTTGTCGGAGTGGACCAGCGGGGCGTCCTCGGCGAGGGCGGCCTCCAGGTCGAGGACCGGGGGCAGCGGGTCGTAGTCGACCTCGATCGCCTCCAGCGCGTCGGCGGCGGCGTACCGGTCGCGGGCCACCACGACGGCCACGGGATCGCCCGCGTAGCGGACCTCCTCGACCGCGATCGGCGGATGGTCGGGCTGCACGATGTCCTCGGTCACCGGCCAGGCGCAGGGCAGCGATCCGAGCCCCTCGGCGAGGTCGGCGCCGCTGAACGCCGCGACGACACCGGGGCGTTCGAGGGCGGGGGAGACGTCGACGCGGGTGATGCGGGCGTGGGCCATCGGGCTGCGCAGAACGGCCAGGTGCAGCAGCCCGGCCACCTGGATGTTGTCGGTCCAGTTGGTCTGGCCGGTGATCAGGCGGGCGTCCTCCTTGCGCAGCCGCGAGCGGCCGACCTCGCCTTCGACGGCCTGGCCGGTCATGCCGTCACCCCCTCGCCGACCTGGTGCCCGGAGGCGTCCTGCTGTGCGGACGCGGCGAGCACCGCGCGGACGATGTTCTGGTAGCCGGTGCAGCGGCAGAGGTTGCCCTCCAGGGCCTTGCGGATCTCGTCCGGGCCCGGGTGCGGGTTCTCGCGGAGCAGGTCACGCGCCGCCATGATCATGCCCGGGGTGCAGTAGCCGCACTGCAGCCCGTGCTTCTCGTGGAACGCGCGCTGCAGCGCCGTCCACTCGCCGTCGCGGGCGAGCCCCTGGATCGTCGTCACCTCGCACCCGTCCGCCTGGACGGCGAGCACCGAGCAGCTCTTCACGGTCGCCCCGTCCAGGTCGACCGTGCACGCCCCGCAGTTGGAGGTGTCGCACCCGATCGGGGTGCCGGTCAGACCGAGGCGGTCGCGGAGGTAGTGGGCCAGGAGGAGACGGGGTTCCACGTCGTCCTCGTACGTCGTGCCGTCCACCTTCACCGAGATGTGGGTCATGTGCCCTCCAGACCGTGCGGGCGAGGGAAATCAGCCACCGGGCGTGATGTAGGTCACCCTACGACCGCGCTCTGGTCGCGGCGAGTGCTGCGGAGGGTGTCGGTTGAGCGTTAATCCATTGCCGCGGGTCCCGCTGTCTGCTGCACTGCGCGGTACCCCGACGTCACACAGAGAGGACCAGCGATGCGCGCTGCGTGCATGTCCACCCAGGAAGGAACCCACCCCGTGCCGAAGGACATCACGCTCAGTGCATCTGCTCAATCTCGGAATCCTCGCCCATGTCGACGCCGGTAAGACCAGCCTGACCGAACGGCTGCTGCACACCGCCGGAGTGATCGATGAGATCGGCAGCGTCGACGCCGGCAGCACCACCACCGACACGCTCGCGCTGGAACGGCAGCGCGGTATCACCATCAAGTCCGCCGTCGTCTCCTTCCCGCTCGACCGCGTCACCGTCAACCTCATCGACACCCCCGGCCACCCGGACTTCATCGCCGAGGTCGAGCGGGTCCTCGGAGTGCTCGACGGCGCCGTCCTGGTCGTCTCGGCCGTCGAGGGCGTCCAGGCGCAGACCCGTGTGCTGATGCGCACCCTGCGCCGGCTGCGCATCCCCACCCTGATCTTCGTCAACAAGATCGACCGGCGCGGCGCCCGCGAGGACGCGGTACTGCGCCGGATGGCCCAGCGGCTGGCCGTACCGCTCGTCCCGATGGGGCGGGCCGCCGGTCTCGGCACCCGCGCCGCCCGCTTCGTGCCCGGGCTCGGCCCGGCCGCGCTGGAGGCGCTCGCCGACCACGACGACGACCTGCTCGCCGCCTACCTGGGCGGCGGGGTGCCCGCGGACCGGCTGCGCGCCGCCCTGGCCGCCCAGACCCGGCGCGCACTGGTCCATCCGGTGTACTTCGGCTCCGCCATCACCGGAGCGGGCGTGCCCGAGCTGACCGCCGGCATCGAACGCCTGCTGCCCACCGCCGACGGCGACCCGGACGGCCCCCTGTCGGCCACGGTGTTCAAGGTCGAACGCGGCCCGGCAGGGGAGAAGGTGGCCTACGCCCGGATCTTCTCGGGCACCTTGCGCATCCGCGACCGCATCCCGTTCGGGGACGGAAGCGAGGGGGACGCCGTGACCGGCGCCGGAGGTCAGGATCAGGCCGCCCGTGCCCGGGGCGCCGAAGGCCGGGGCCGGGACGACCGCGGTCGCGGGGAGCACAGGGCCCGCGACGGTCAGGTCACCGACGGTCCCACGGCGGGCCGCTCCGGCGATGACCATGAGCGGCGGCCCGCCGCGGACGGCCGTGCGCAAGGTCCGGCCGCCGTTGCCGGGGTGTGCGGCCGGGCCGCCGAAAGCCACGCGGAGTGTCGGGCTGTGGGGCGGGTCACCGGGCTCAGCGTGTTCGACGGCGGGAGCGACGTGCGGCGGGACAGTGCCGGTGCCGGGCGGATCGTCAAGGTGCGGGGGCTCGGCGGTATCCGGATCGGCGACGCGCTCGGCCGGCCGCGGCAGGCGTACGGGCACCACTTCGCGCCGCCCACCCTGGAGACCGTCGTCGTCCCCGGCGCCGGCACGGACCGGCGCTCCCTGCACCTCGCGCTCACCCAGCTCGCCGAACAGGACCCGCTCATCGGGGTCCGGCACGACGACCTGCGCGGGGAGACCTCCGTGTCCCTGTACGGCGAGGTGCAGAAGGAGGTCATCCAGGCGACCCTCGCCGACGAGTACGGCCTGGACGTCACCTTCCGCGAGACGACGACCCTGTGCATCGAACGGCCGGTCGGCACCGGGCATGCCGTGGAGTTCAACAAGAAGGACGACAACCCGTTCCTGGCCACCGTCGGCCTGCGTGTCGAGCCCGCACCGCCCGGTTTTGGCGTGCGGTTCCGGCTGGAGGTGGAGCTGGGCTCGATGCCGTACGCCTTCTTCAAGGCCGTCGAGGACACCGTCCGCGAGGCGCTCGGTCAGGGCCTGCACGGCTGGCGGGTCCCCGACTGCACGGTCACCATGACCCACTCCGGCTACTCGCCCCGTCAGAGCCACGCCCACCAGGGCTTCGACAAGAGCATGTCGAGCACCGGCTACGACTTCCGGGGCCTGACCCCGCTCGTCCTGACCGAGGCGCTGCGCCGGGCCGGCACCCTGGTGCACGAGCCCCTGCACCGCTTCCGGCTGGAGGCTCCGGCCGACACGCTCGGCACCCTGCTCCCGGTGCTCGCCCGGCTGGGCGCCGTACCGGAGACGACCGCCGCACGCGGCGCGGCCGTCGTGCTCGAGGGCACGGTGCCGGCGGCCCGGGTGCACGAGCTGGAGCAGCGGCTGCCCGGTCTGACCCGGGGCGAGGGGGAGCTGGAGACCGCCTTCGACCACCACGCCCCGGTCACCCGCGGCACGGTCCCCGAGCGGCCGCGCACCGACCACAACCCGCTGAACCGGAAGGAGTACCTGCTCAACGTGACACGCAGGATGGGCGATTGACGGGGCAGAACTGACCAACAGTCAACTTACCTGCGAGTCAGGTGGTATTGACGCCGCCCGGACCTCGTCGGAGTGTGGTGGACATGCCGAATATCCGGGTGCGCCTGCTGGTCGTTCTCGTCGCCCTCTGCGGATTCACGGCGGTGGCGGGCCTCCCGCCCGCCGCCGCCGCTCCCGCCGTCGCCCCCACCGACTCCCTCTGGTTCGACGGCGCCCCGCTCACCGTCCAGGGCGGCCGCTTCACCGACGGCCAGGGGCGCGAGATCGTCCTGCGCGGCTACAACGTCTCCGGCGAGACCAAGCTGGAGGAGCACGGCGGCCTGCCCTTCGCCTCGGTCGCCGACGCCCAGAAGTCCGCGGCCGCGCTGCGCGCCCTCGGCGGGGCGAACACGGTCCGCTTCCTGCTCTCGTGGGCCCACGCCGAACCCGTGCGCGGCCAGGTGGACACCGGGTACCTGGCCGCCGTCACCGAGCAGTTGCGCGCTTTCCTGGACGCGGGCATCCGCGTCTTCCCGGACTTCCACCAGGACCTGTACTCCCGCCACCTGTTCCACAGCGGCAGCTGGTACACGGGCGACGGCGCCCCCGAGTGGGCCGTGGTCGCCGGGAGTTATCCGGCCGAATCCTGCGGCATCTGTCTCTTCTGGGGACAGAACATCACCCAGAACGCGGCCGTGCAGAAGGCGCAGCACGACTTCTGGCACAACGCCCACGGCCTCCAGGACGCCTTCCTGGCCACCGCCGGTACCGCCCTGTCCTATCTCCGGGAGCACCTGAGCGCGGCCGAGTTCGCGGACGTCGCCGGCTTCGACCCGTACAACGAGCCCTATGCCGGCGCCTACGACTCCGGACAGTCCTCCCGCACCTGGGAGAAGGACCTGCTGTGGCCGTTCTACGAGAAGTTCCGCGCCCGCATGGACGCCGCCGGCTGGCAGGACAAGCCCGCCTTCGTGGAGCCCAACCTCTTCTGGAACGCCAACATCTCCACCCAGAAACAGGAGGGCGGCCTGCTGGACGCGGGCACGCTCGGCCCGCGTTACGTCTTCAACACGCACTTCTACGACCAGAAGGCCATCTCCGGAATCCTGATGTGGGGCAAGGCGGGCGACGGCCAGTACGCCTCCGACCTCGCCACCGTCCGCGACCGGGCCTCGGCCGCCGGCACCGCCGCCGTGGTCAGCGAGTTCGGCCATCCGCTGTCCGGCGCGGTGTCCGACAAGGCGCCGACCGTGCTGAAGGCCATGTACCAGGCCCTCGACTCCCGGCTGCCGGGCGCGAACTGGTGGAGCGACCCCGAGGCCTCCGGGCCGGTGCTCTCCGGCATCCAGTGGCAGTGGGACCTCTACAACGGCCGGCACCACGAGCTGATGAACGGCAACCCCGCCAAGGTGCTCACCTCCGGCGACGCCTGGAACGACGAGGACCTCTCCGCCGTACGGCTGGACGACTCGGGGAACGCCGTCCTGCGCCAGGACGCCCGGCTGCTGGACCGCCTCTACCCGAGCGCCACGGCCGGCACCGCCCTCGCCTTCACCTACGAGGACCGCTCCCGCGACGGCTCGACGACCCTCACCTGGAACCCGGTGCCCCCTTCCCTGCCGAACGTGGCGAAGCTGGTGGGCTCGGGCCGGTACGGGCTGCTGGTCTGGCGCTCCGGCGACGGCACCGCGCCCACCGAGCTGCACCTGCCGGCCTCCTTCCCCACCGCCTCGACCACCGTCGTCTCCGACCTGGGCGCGGTCCACGGCCCGCCCGCCTACGGCGCCTCCGCCCCGGTCGCCGTCGCCCCCGAACCGGGCGGCACGGGCGGCCGCCGCCTGCTGCTGACCGACCAGGACTCCGGGGTCCCGCACTTCGCGCTGGTGACCGACGGGGACACCGCGCCCGCGGCGGACGTCCTGGCCGCGGCCCGGTCCGAACTGGCCGGGTGGGTGGCGGCGCACTGGTGAGCACAAGCCGTACGGCCCCCGGGAAGAGTGGGGTCACCCGGGAGGCCGTACGGCGCTCAACCCCCTGCCGGTCCCGTCCAGTCGGCCGGGACGTGTCCCAGCCGGACGCGCTGCGGATGGTCGCCGACCGGCACGGACAGCACCTTCCGGCCGGTGGCGAAGTCGATGGCCGTGATCCGGTCGGCACCGGCCTCGGAGATGACGCAGTCCCTGCCGTCGCCGCTCACGGTCGCCCAGTACGGCGTCGACGCGGTGACGAGCGGGCCGACGTCGAAGGACGCCCGGTCGACCACGGTCGCGTAGTCGTCCATGGTCCCGGCGACACACAGCTTGGTGCCCTCGGGGTTCATCGAGATGCCGTGGTGACGCGAGTCCAGCAGCCAGGTGGTGCGGTCCGGGTTGGTCGCCGGGTTCGCCGGCAGCGTCTTCACCCGGGTGATCCTGTCCGTGGCCACGTCGTACTCCAGGAAGCCGTTGAAGAACGACACCTGGAAGTAGAGCTTGGACCAGTCGGGCGTGAAGGCGGCGGGCCGGACCGCGTCGGAGAAGTCCTTCAGCCCGATCGCGTCCAGCCGCTGCCGCATGTCGATGGTCCTGACCTGCTTGAACGTGGCCGCGTCGACGACGGTGATGTGGCGGTCGCCCTTGGTCCAGTCCCAGCCCGGGGCGTCCAGGGAGGTGGTGACCTCGCCGATGGACATGTTCCAGATGTACTTGCCGCCGTCGGTGAAGAAGTTCTCGTGCGGCTTGTCCCCGGTGCCGAACTCGCCCAGTTCCCTGCCGGTGCCGATGTCCAGCACCTGCACCTTGTTCGCGGTCGAGGCCGAGACGGCGACCCGGGTGCCGTCGGGTGAGACCGCCATGTGGTCGGCGCGGTAACCCGCCACCGGGAAACGCCAGTTGACCTTGTCGGTGGCCAGGTCGATGGAGACGACGTCGGCGAAGCTGGGCCGGGAGACGACCAGGGACCTGCCGTCGGGCGTGGAGTACATGTCGTCCGCGTACTGGTCGTGTCCCTCGCCGACCTCGTTGCGGATGGACGTGTAGTAGATCCACTTGACCGGGTCGGCGTTGATCTCCGCCAGCCGCTGGGCCTTGTCGGGGACCACGTCGATCCGGCCGACCTTCGCGAAGTCGCCGGAGGAGCGGATGACATCGGCGGTGCCGTCCCAGTTGTTGCCGACGAACAGCACCTCGCGCAGGCCCTCGGCGGTGCCGCCCGCGGCTGAGGCGGCGGTCGCCGGGCCGGCGACGGTCAGGGCGAGCGCGGCGGCCACGGAGCACAGGTGCCTGGTTCTGGAGGCAGGCATGACTGCTCTCTTTCCTCGGGGGAGTGTCGGGGAATCTGAACACGGTCGCGTTCACAGTGGACTTACTGAAAAGTAAGGAGGGGGCGGCCTACTCGACAAGATGTGTGCACGACAAGATTGGGCTACCGGTGGGTGACAAGGGGGGAAGCATGACGGGCAGGCTCAGGGCGCCGAAGGGACGCTACGGCGGCCGGTCCGCTGAGGAACGACAGGCCGAGCGGCGCCGCCGTTTCCTGGACGCGGCCCTGGAACTGTTCGGCGGCAGCCCGGGCTACCGGGGGACGACGATCGCCGCACTGAGCCAGGCCGCCGGACTGTCCACCCGCCAGTTCTACGAGGAGTTCCGCACCCTGGAGGACGTCCTCGGCGCGCTGCACCTGGAGGTCAACGACTGGGCGGAACAGGCGGTGCTGGAGGCCCTCGCCACGGCGGACGGGCTGCCGCTGGCCGAGCGGGCCTCCGTGCTCTTCCACGCCTACGCCCACGACGTCACCTCCGACCCGCGCCGCGTCCGCATCACCTTCATGGAGATCGTCGGCGTCAGCCCGCGCCTGGAGGAACAGCGCCTGGCCCGCCGGGCCCGCTGGATCGACCTGATCCGGGCGGAGGCGGACGCGGCCGTGCTGCGTGGGGAGGCGGCCCCCCGTGACTACCGGCTCGCGGCGACGGCCTTCATCGGCAGCGTCAACGGACTCCTGCACGACTGGAGCGCCGGCTGGGTGGACGCCACGCTGGACGAGGTGGTGGACGAGCTGGTGCGGCTGCTGCTGGGCATGCTCCGGCCGGCGGGCTGGCGCCCCGCGACCGGCTGACCCGGAGGCCTGCGGAGCCAGTCGACGCAGGTCAGGGCGGTTCCGGACGGCTCGGCGCGCGCGATGGGCCGGGAGCTGGTCTGCTGGTGCGGGGGCGTCGTACCCGTGTCCCGGAATCCGGCCGACACCGACGGGAGAACCAGATGAGTACCTATCGAGTCGCGCAGGTCACGGCCGCGGGCGGCCCGTTCGGGCTGGTCGAGCGGGAGGTGCCCGAGCCGGGACCCCGTCAGGTGCGGATCGCCGTGGAGGCCTGCGGCATCTGCCACAGCGACGCGCTCTTCGTGAACGCCGCGCTGCCGGGCGTGACCTTCCCGGTGGTCCCCGGGCACGAGATCGCCGGGCGGGTGGAGGCGCTCGGCGAGGGAGCGCAGGAGTGGGGCTGGCAGGTCGGCGACCGGGTCGCGGTCGGCTGGTTCGGCGGCAGCTGTGGCCACTGCACGGCGTGCCGGCGCGGCGACTTCATCGTGTGCCCCCGGCTGAAGGTCCCCGGCTGGGCCTACGACGGCGGCTTCGGCGAGCGGGTGATCGCGCCCGTCGACGCCCTGGCCCGGATTCCCGACGCGCTGTCGGCGAGCGACGCCGGGCCGTTGGCGTGCGCGGGCGTGACCGTCTTCAACGGGCTGCGGCGCAGCTCGGCCCGGTCCGGCGATCGGGTGGCCGTGCTCGGCCTCGGCGGCCTGGGTCACCTCGGGGTGCAGTACGCGGTGGCGCTGGGCTTCGAGACCGTGGGAATCGCCCGGGGCCCGGAGAAGGCCGACTTCGCCAAGCGCCTGGGCGCCCACCACTACGTCGACAGCACCTCCGGCACCCCGGTCGCCGAGGCCCTGCAGTCCCTCGGCGGTGTGAACGTCGTGCTGGCCACGGCCGGGAACTCCGAGGCGATCACGGCCACCGTGGACGGTCTGGCGCCCCGCGGCGAGCTGGTGGTCATCGGCGCGGACACCGAACCGATGGGCGTCAACCCGGCCCAGCTGCTGATGGCCGCCCGGGTCGTGCGCGGCCACCCGTCCGGTACCTCGCAGGACGTGGAGGACACCATGGCCTTCAGCGCCCTGCACGGCATCCGCCCGATGACGGAGACCGCCCCGCTGGACGACGCGAACGAGGCCTACCAGAAGATGCTCGCCGGCAAGGCCCGCTTCCGGATGGTCCTGACCACCTGACCGCCTGACCTCACGGCCCGGCCCGGCCATCGCCGATCGGCGGTGCTCGTCACCGGTCGCCCCGGAGGCCGGGCTCCGCCGCCGCTCGTCTGCCGCCGGACCCGGAGTCCGGCCCGGGCGGTGTTCGGCGCCGGGCGGTGGGTCAGCCGTCGAGCCGGTTCAGCGCCGCCAGTACGGGTGCGGCGCCGTCCTCCTCGCGGATGCGGGCGCCCAGTGAGCGCGCCCGCTCCCGGTACGCCGGCTCGCGGGTCGCGCGGACCAGTGCGGAGGCCAGGGCGTCCACGGTCAGCCGGCGCAGCGGCACGACCTCGGGGGCGACCCCCAGCGCGACCAGCCGGGCGGACCAGAACCCCGCGTCGAACTGCACCGGCACCGGCACGGCCGGCACCCCGGCGCGCAGCCCCGCCGCCGTCGTCCCGGCACCCGCGTGATGGACCACGCCGGCCATCCGGGGGAAGAGCAGTGCGTGCGGCACGTCGTCGATCGTCAGCATGTCGTCGCCGTCCGCCGCGAGGCCGCCCCAGCCGCGCTGGATCACCCCGCGCAGCCCGGCCCGCCGCAGCGCCGCGACCACCTGGGCGCTGAGCCGGCCGGCGTCCGGCACGGTGGCGCTGCCCAGGCCGACGAAGACCGGGGCCGGGCCGGCGTCGAGGAACTCCCGGACCCGGACCGGCAGTTGTGTCTCCGTGTCGTACGGCCACCAGTAGCCGCCCACCGTGAGACCCGGCCGCCAGTCCCGGGGCCGGTGCACCACCAGGGGGCTGAAGCCGTGGTGCACCGGCCAGTGCCGCCGCTCCCGGGCCCGCCGCGCCGCGGCGGTGCGCAGCGGGGGCAGTCCGAGCCGCTCACGCACCCGGGGGACGGTGGCCGCGAACACATGCTCCACGGCGAGGCTCACCCCGTGTCCGGCGAGCCGGTTGGCCGCCCCTCCCCACCGGCCGCCGCCGAGCACGGCGGGTGCGAACTCGCGTGTGCTGGCGAGGGGTTGCAGATAGACGCCCATGCTCGGCATCCGCAGCCCCTCGGCGATCGTGTGCCCGAGCGGGGCCAGTGAGGCGGACAGCAGCAGCACCTCGGCGTCCCGGGCCGCCGAGAGCAGGTCCTCGGTCATCCGCCCGACCAGCCGCCGCGCCAGGTCCACCACCCGCACCAGCTTCCCGGCGCCGCTGGCACTGCGGTGCAGACCCCGGCCGCGCGGGGACTCCAGCTCCGCGCGCGGATCGAGCGGCAGCGCGTGGAACCGTACGCCGGAGCCCGTCACCAGCGGTTCGAAGCGGGCATGGGTGACCAGGGTGACCTCGTGACCGGCCCGGGCGAGCCGGTGCCCCAGTCCGGTGTAGGGGGCCACATCGCCCCGGGACCCCGCCGTCATGATCGCAACGCGCACGAGGGCCAGTATGGCGGCACTCCCGGCCAACGGCACGAAGGTCGTCGTCGGGGGCTGCAACGGCCAGGCCGGCCAGCGGTGGTGCCCGGCCTGACCACGTGTGGTGGTGTGGCCTGCCGTCAGCCCGTTGCGCGTGGAAGACGGCAGGCCTGGGGACTCAGCGCAGCAGTTCACGGATCTTCAGCAGCAGCATGGTGACGGCGATGAAGGTGCATCCCGCCCATTGGGCCGCATCCAGGATCGAGGCGTGGAGCAGGACGGCCAGTACGCCGGCTGCGAGACCCGTTAACAGGCCGACCAGTACGGAGATGAGGACCAGAAGCACCCGCTGCGGGAGTTCGCTCGGAGGGAGAGGCGGCGGGGTCACCGGGCACCTCCCCGTGAGTGGGGTATCTCCTCGACGGACAGCGGACCCACGTGCGTTGCCCTGCCGTGGGCCTGGCCGGTGCCGCGACTCGCGTTACTATCTGCCATGAGGCTTCCTGGTTCAGTTGTGTGGACGAAGGTGCTTCGCGATGGGGGAGTGCTCGGACGATGCTTGCCGGCTGACCGAGGGCTCCCCTTCTCGCTGGAACGAGCTCCCGCATCTCCTGGCTGAAAAACCTCTTGCCGAATTGCGGGGGATCACCGGGTTGCTTTGTCAACTACTCATAGTCTCCTCCCGTCCCAGGGAAGGGTCGTCGTGTTTTCGCAGCCTTGGCAGTCATAGCCGCTGCCGTCATACTGGCGGCAGACGCCTGAACGTACCGAGGATGCCGCGGTGCAGAACTGGGGGAGTGGTGGCCTTACCGGATCCGATGCTGGTGTGGCGCAAGAGTTCCGCCAGTGGACCAGCCGGAGATAATTGTGTCGAGGTCTCCTTGGGTAGCCGCGTTGTGGTCAGGGACTCGAAGGTGAAAGGCGGCCCCTGTTTCGCTGTGAGCTCCCTCGCGTGGAGTTCTTTCCTGGTTTCCGTGCGCCGCATATCCGGCGCGTCCCGCGGCCGAAGTCAGGGCGAGATCTAGACACTGACCTGAGTAAGATCTTCACGCCAGACGGCGACTGGTTTCGCGTAGCGGTTCTCGACCTCCCAGAACGCCTCGAGATAGTCCTCGACGCTGCGCTGTACACCGACGATCGCTTTGTTGTTCAGAATCACACTGCCGTCGGGGTTTTCGAGGTACACCACCCTTTCCTGTTCGACCTTGGCGAACTCGAAAATCACGTACGGCGAGCGCAGCAGCGGGTACAGTCCGCTTGTGAAAGGCACGACGCCCACGTTCACATGGTCCAGTGAGCTGACTGCCTCCAGGTGATCGAGCTGTGCCTTCATCACAGCCGGGCTTCCGACGACCCGCCGCAGAGCGGCCTCGTCGATCAGGAAGCGGAGCTCCGTCGTCGAGGACTCCCCGAGCGTGCGTTCCTGGCGCTTCATGCGCAGATCCAGCAGGTCGTCCTTCTCCGGTACGACGGACTGCTGGAGAATGGTGCGCGCGTAGGCCTCGGTCTGCAGCAGACCAGGGACGAACAGTGCTTCGAAATTCCGGATGACCGATGCGGAAGCCTCGTAGCCGAGATATGCCTGGAAGCCCTCCGACAGCAGTGACCGGTAGTCGTACCACCAGGGCTGCCGCCGGGCCTCCTCCGCGGCCCTGCGCAGTTCGGCCGCGCTTTCCGCGGAAAGGCCGTAGAAGCCGATCAGGGCCTTGAGGTCCGTCATGGAGATCCGCACCCTTCCTGACTCCAGGCGCATCACTTTCGACAAGGACCATCCCGTCTCCTGCGCCACATCCGGCTGCGAGTACCCCGCCTTTTTGCGTGCTTCCTGGAGCTGGGAGCTCAGAAGCTGGCGGTAGAACATCGGGTCGGCATCGGGCATGAAGATCTCCTTTTTGGTGCCACGGGTCGCATCGAAGCCCGGCGCTCTGACCGTATTCAGGACGACCAGCGTCGTAAGGCTACGGGTATTTCTGCCACGTGTCACTATGCCTCACGGCCCCTCGGTTGCGCAGGCAACTCGGGAGAGGGTCGTGAGGCGGGAGAGGAAAAACGAATCTGATGAGGGCTTTTATTCGAGGCTTGATCGGCCGGTTCACCCAGAAGGGTGATTCAGGAGCAGCCCTGACGCCGTCAGCGTCGCGCAGCCCAGCAGGAACCAGGCGAGCAGACGCTGCCGCAGCTTCCTGTATCTCCTCTCGTACGCCTGCCGCAGCTCGCCGGCACGCTCGGCGGTGCGTCGCCAGGAGATGCGGGCGCATGCGAGGTACTCCGCCTCGAACCGACGCTCCAACTCCTCCCGCTGATCGCCTGTCAGCCACAGGAGCGGGGCGCTGAAGTCCGCGGCGGCCCTGCGGCCCTCCTCGCGGGCTGCCGCGAGCAGCAGATGGCCCTCCAGCGCGTGCGCGAGGGCACGGGCGTCGGGGGAGCCGTCGTCCACGGACGTCATGACGTCGTCAGCTCGCGCTCGGGGAGCGGGCCTTCCACTCCGGGATGGTGAAGATCGAACGCCGGGGATTCGCTGCGGATCCGCGGCAGGGTGCGGAAGTTGTGCCGCGGCGGCGGGCAGGAGGTCGCCCACTCCAGCGAACGGCCGTAGCCCCATGGGTCGTCGCTCTCGACCGGCTCGCCGTACTTGGCCGTCTTCCAGACGTTGTAGAAGAACGGGAGCAGCGAGGAGCCGAGCAGGAGCGAGAAGATCGTGGAGACCGTGTTGAGCGTGGTCAGCCCCTCGGCCGCGAGATAGTCGGGAATCCGGCGCTGCATTCCGTTCGTGCCCAGCCAGTGCTGGACCAGGAAGGTGCCGTGGAAGCCGATGAACAGCGTCCAGAAGGTGATTTTGCCGAGGCGCTCGTCCAGCATCTTGCCGGTCCACTTGGGCCACCAGAAGTGGAACCCGGCGAACATCGCGAACACCACCGTGCCGAAGATGACGTAGTGGAAGTGGGCCACCACGAAGTAGGTGTCGGAGGTCGCGAAGTCGATCGGCGGGGAGGCGAGCATGACACCGGTCAGCCCGCCGAAGACGAACGTGACGAGGAAACCCATCACCCACAGCATGGGCGTCTCGAAGGACAGGCTGCCGCGCCACATGGTGCCGATCCAGTTGAAGAACTTCACGCCGGTCGGGACGGCGATGAGGAACGTCATGAAGGAGAAGAACGGCAGCAGCACACCGCCGGTGAC